>JBDTKK010000299.1:0-6256 GCA_039935335.1 Chitinophagaceae bacterium | reverse complement strand
AATGGAAGTTTTAAATCTGCATTTCCCCCAAAAAGCCTTGCCAGCCCGCGCCTACCTTCGCGCATGGAATATTTCCAATCCCTCCGCGAACATCTTAAAGCGGAGAAAGCCGCCGACCAACAAAGCTTTATTCGCCAAACCGCTGCTGCCCCTGCTGCTGTGCGCCGCGCCGCCGGACTGACTTGGTATCCCGTTGCTATTCGCGGCACAGAATCTACCCGCGCCGATTATGTGAGTGTAGAATTAGAGCGCACCACCAATCAGGACGTTTCGCACCAATTCCGCTTCGGAGCTTCTGCTGCGCTATTCTCTAATCATAATGCTGCCACAGACAAGATAGAAGGTGTTATCACCCACGCCAGTGGCAACAAAATGCGCATCACTTTGCGCTGTGAAGAACTTCCGGATTGGGCAAGCAATGGCAAACTTGGTGTCGATTTGCTCTTTGATGATAATAGCTATGCCGAGATGGAAGCCGCGCTGAAAGAGGCTTCCAGCCGAAAGGAAAAGAAAGAGGATGGGAAATTAATTCGAATTCTTTGTGGTGAGGAAAAGCCAACATTCCATGAAAAACTTAAAAAGGTTTCGATTCCTGCGTTAAATGCTTCGCAAGAAAAAGCAGTCAATCAAATCCTCGCAGCCAATGAATTAGCCATTGTGCATGGCCCGCCAGGAACGGGAAAAACGACCACGATTGTCCAAGCAGTCAAGGCTTTGATGGCGCAGGAAAGGCGACAAATTTTAGTCTGTGCTCCAAGCAATACTGCCGTGGATTTGTTGGCTGAAAAATTGAGCGCGGAAGGCTTGAATGTATTGCGAATAGGCAATCCGGCGCGGGTTTCAGAGGAATTGAATGCTTTGACCTTGGATACCAAAATGGCCGAACATCCTGCGAATAAAGAAATTAAAAAGCTAAAGAAGCAAGCGGCAGAATTCAAGACAATGGCGCATAAATACAAGCGCAGTTTTGGTCGTGCCGAACGCGAGCAACGCAAGGCTTTATTCGATGAAGCGCACCGCATTCTGCGAGATGTGGAGAAGACGGAACAATACATTTTGTCCGAGGTTTTTGATAAAGCAGATGTGATTGCGGCCACGCTCGTTGGGGCTAATCATTACTCCGTCCGAGATAGACAATATGAAACAGCCATTATTGATGAAGCCGGACAAGCCCTCGAACCTGCGTGCTGGATTCCCATTCTTAAAGCAAAAAAGCTAGTTCTTGCTGGCGACCATTGCCAGCTTCCGCCAACCATAAAATCCGAAGGCACATCTCGGAAAGCTTTGGGCGAAACCTTAC
The DNA here is from genome assembly GCA_039935335.1 of Chitinophagaceae bacterium. Lineage (GTDB taxonomy): Bacteria > Bacteroidota > Bacteroidia > Chitinophagales > Chitinophagaceae > UBA1952. The sequence continues at coordinate 4,956 of JBDTKK010000299.1, read as the reverse complement.
TGGAAAAGTGCATTCAGCTTCATCCGGAAGCCGTGACAATGTTGGACATACAGTACCGAATGCACAGCCAGATTATGGGCTATTCTTCTAAGGTTTTTTACAAGAATTCTTTACAAGCGCATCCTTCTGTAGCTGGGCATTTATTATTCGAAAATGACCAGCCACTTGTATTTATAGATACCGCAGGATGTGGCTTTGAAGAAAAGCTGGACGGTACCAGCAGCACCAATCCAGAGGAAGCTTCATTCTTGATAAAACACTTGGTTTCTTTCACGGAAGATATACGTCAAAGTAGCGTTGGGCAAGGCTTTCCGAGCATAGCAGTTATCTCTCCCTATAAACAACAAGTACAATTATTGAAGGAATTATTGCCTCATTCGCCGGAGCTTTTGGCCTTAGGAAAAAGTTTTTCCATCAATACTATTGATGCCTTTCAAGGCCAGGAGCGCGACGTCGTTTATATCAGCATGACGCGGAGCAATAATGAAAGCATCATTGGTTTTCTTTCTGATGTTAGAAGGATGAATGTGGCAATGACGAGGGCGCGAAAGAAATTGGTGATTGTTGGGGATAGTGCTACGCTTTCTGTTCTTCCTTTCTACAATGATTTTATAGAGTATGCACAATCAGTCAACGGCTATGTAAGTGCTTGGGAATTTCTGTGAAGCCCAACTCAATGCAATCTGGGGATTGCCCTCCGAAAGTGCTTAGACTGGGGTCTAAGCACAACACGGGTCTAAGCACAACACGACTGGGGGCCAAGCACAACACGACTGGGGTCTAAGCACAACACGACTGGGGTCTAAGTACAACGCGAATTTTTATTGAGGAAATCCTACGCTTATTCAAACGCCGCCAAAAGGCTAATTTCGCGGCCATGCCACGCGATACTTCCCTAAAATCTGTCCTTATTATTGGCTCTGGCCCTATCATTATTGGTCAGGCTTGTGAGTTTGATTATTCCGGTTCCCAAGCTGCTCGTTCGCTACGCGAAGAAGGTGTGCGGGTTACCTTGATTAATTCCAATCCGGCCACCATCATGACCGACCCGATTGTGGCGGATAAAGTATATCTCCTGCCTTTGACGGTAGAAAGTATTGAGCAGATTTTGGAAGAGTGCCAGATAGATGCGGTACTGCCTACAATGGGCGGACAAACGGCGTTAAACCTTGCCAAGGAATGCGATGAACTGGGCGTTTGGACGAAGAATAATGTGCGTCTGATTGGCGTGGATATCAAAGCGATAGATAAGGCGGAAGACCGCGAGAAATTCCGGCAGTGGATGATAGAATTGGGTGTGCCGGTAGCGGAGGCACGCATTGCCAATTCCTTACTCGAGGGGAAAGAATTTGCACAAGAAATAGGTATTCCTATTGTGGTTCGGCCATCGTTTACACTCGGTGGAACTGGCGGAGGATTGGTCTTTAAACCCGAAGATTTGGATGAGGCTCTGGAGCGCGGATTGAAAGCTTCGCCGATTCATGAAGTGCTGGTAGAAAGGGCGGTGATTGGCTGGAAGGAATTTGAATTGGAGCTTTTGCGGGATGCGGCAGACAATGTCGTCATCATCTGCGCGGTGGAGAATTTTGACCCGATGGGCATTCATACTGGCGATTCTATCACTGTAGCTCCGGCCATGACTTTATCCGATACTGCTTATCAGTTGATGAGGAATACCGCAGTCAAAATGATGCGCGATTTGGGCAATTTTGCAGGTGGATGTAATGTGCAATTTGCCTTAAATCCCGAGACGGAGGAAATCATTGCGATAGAGATAAACCCGCGCGTATCGCGGTCTTCAGCGCTTGCCTCCAAAGCCACGGGCTACCCAATTGCGAAGATTGCGGCGAAGCTGGCGATAGGCTATAATCTTGATGAACTGAAGAACCCTATTATTCAAGATACCTCTGCTTATTTTGAGCCTGCATTGGATTATGTAATCGTGAAAATGCCGCGCTGGAACTTTGATAAATTCAAAGGAGCGGATGATACTTTGGGTTTCCAGATGAAGAGCGTGGGTGAGGTGATGGCCATTGGCCGGACTTTCCCCGAAGCATTGCAGAAGGCTTGTCAGAGTTTGGAAAATAATGCAACAGGCTTGTCGTTTTTGTCCACCAGCAGAATGCGTCCTGAAGAATTATTAGAAACTTTGAAGCGCCCTCAATGGGACAGAGTTTTTAGAATAAAAGAAGCGATGGCAGCAGGTATTTCTATAAAAACGATTCGCGAACTCACCCATATAGACCGCTGGTTTTTGTACCAAATTCAGGATATCATTAACGTAGAAAAGAAGATTGCTGCACTCAAGCATTTGACAGAGTTTACCGAAGACCTGATGTGGGAAGTGAAGCAAATGGGCTTCTCTGATGATCAGATAGCGGAGCAGTTGCGCGATTGTACAGCCGATGAGGTGTATGAATTCCGGAAGAAAATGGGCGTGACGCGGGTTTTCAAAATGGTGGATACTTGTAGTGCGGAGTTTGAGGCGAAGACACCTTATTTCTATAGTACGTTTGAGCGTGCGGCGATGGTGTAGGGAGTAAAGAATTTAGTGTTCAAAGATTTCTGCAATTTTGGAAAGCGTTTAGAAAATAGTGTATAGCTTTAACTAGATGGGGCAAAGGGAGAATTGTTGCCTACTATTCAGTTTGTAATATTTAGCCACTTATGATAACTAGGATTAAGATAGATGGGTTTAAAAGCCTTCTGAATACTGACCTTTATCTCGGTCCCTTTACTTGTATTGCGGGTGCAAATGCGATTGGAAAATCAAATTTTTTTGATGCGCTTTCGTTTTTGTCAAAGCTTGCAGACAATTCAATACTTCAAGCCGCAAAATCTATCCGAAGTGAAAATCAGCGCCATTCTGACATAAAAGATATCTTTTATAAAAGTGGAGATTCCTTTTATAAGCGGATGTCGTTCGAGGTAGATATGCTAGTGCCCCGACGAGCAGAAGACGATTTAGGTCAACATGCAGTTGCAAGTATAACGAGTCTAAAGTATTCGTTGGTCTTAGGGTTGAATGTTGAAGGTGATGGAAGAGAACCAATTGAAATATTAAAGGAAGAATTGAAACCCAACACTCTAGGCGAGACAAGAAGAAGGATATATTTTACTAAGAATAAGCATTGGGTTGACTCTGTTGTTTGGGGAAAAAAGACAACTCCATTTATTTCTACGCAAAATGAGAAAATCAAACTTCATTCTGACACTACTGATAGACGAGGCGGACGTACCACAGAATTTATTGCTGAAAGAATGCCGCGGACCCTTTTATCAACAGTTACCTCGGAATCTCCAACAGCGTTTTTGGCGCGGCAGGAAATGCGTAATTGGATAATGTTACAATTTGAACCAAGTGCATTACGCGAACCTAATAATATTTATGAAGTTAAGAATGCTGAAATAACCGCAAATGGAAGCAATTTGCCCGCAACACTCTATAAGTTAAGTTCAGAGAAAAAAGAAGAAGATGTATATCAGAATCTTACTAACCGGCTGAAAGGTTTAGTAAGTGATGTTGATGAAATATATGTTGATAAAGATGAGAAGCGGGATTTGCTCACCCTGCAAGTAAGATTTAAAGACGGTCTTACGTTACCTGCCCAATCTTTGTCCGATGGTACGTTGCGTTTTTTAGGATTAGCCATAATCAAGGAGGATACAAGAAGTAGCGGCCTAATTTGTTTAGAAGAGCCAGAAAATGGAATCAATCCAAAGAAAATCAACGAAATGATAGAACTCTTAAAAGAGATGGCGACAGATACTGATTATGAAGTAGGTGAAGAAAATCCGCTTAGGCAAGTTATTATTAATTCTCATTCGCCTTTAGTAGTAAGTGAAGTTCCTGATGAAAGTTTGTATTTAGCGGCGGAAAGTGAACTTTATAAGGAGGAGTTCGGTAGAAAAATTAAATACACCTCGTTTTCAGCATTAACAAACACTTGGAAAACCGAAAATAAGCTGTGTGAACCAACTACAATTGGAGCGGTAATTAGTTATTTGGGCAGAGAAAGTTCTTTGCCCTTGGCAAATATAGACTCAACGAAAAATTCCATTAAAAGCAGCATTAAATCAGACAGGAAACCTCTGACGGTTCGGGATAATATGATTCAACGCGAACTGGATTTTAACCAATGAGCAGGATACTAAAATATACATTAATCGCAGACGGAAGTTCTGATAAGGTACTCCTCGATATTATTAAGTGGTCGCTTGATAATCTTTATCCAAAACTATCGAATAATGGGGTTCATGCAGATTTTAGGAATCTTTTAAAGCCTCCAGAAAACGGTGATGTGAAAGCCAGAATATTGAAAGCGATCAAGTATTACCCATGTGACATTTTGTTTTATCATAGAGATGCCGAAGATAATAGCGCAACAATCATAGAGGAACGGAAATCTGAAGTCTTGAACAATGCTGACAACAAACAGCCGATTGTTTGCATAGTCCCTGTTGTAATGACAGAATCATGGTTAATGTTCGATGAACTAGCGATAAAGAGGGCATCAGGGAATAGAAATTATAAAATGGGTCTCGATTTGCCACCTATTAATAGAATTGAAAGTATCAAAGACCCAAAAGATAGACTATATAAATTACTCCGTGAGATTAGTGGAATAAAAAAAAGAAATCTAAGTAAATTTAATCCTGGCCGGATGGTTCACTTAATTGCTGAATACATAGATGACTTTAGCGAATTGCGAGGATTGTCATCTTTCAAAGTCTTTGAGAAGGATTTAAAAATCGCGGTGGAAAATTACATAGCGCATAAGCCAAATGACTGAAATGCTAAAAACCTATTCGTTGATTGTTTGCTAGCATTCGACTTTTCCTGTTCTTTAAACTTTCATCCACTTAAATTCCGAGGAAAGACAGTTTCCCCCCCAAAACCCCTCATTTTTTCTGACCTTCGCGCCGCAGATTTCCGCAAATACCCATGAATAATTC
>JBDTKK010000298.1:0-8152 GCA_039935335.1 Chitinophagaceae bacterium | reverse complement strand
TTTATCAAAAGCCAGAAACGCATTACCCTATTTTTGTCGCCTTATGCCTCCATTACAAGTCTATAATTCACTCCATCGAAAGAAAGAAATTTTTGAGTCCATTACGCCGGACCATGTCGGATTGTATGTTTGCGGCCCAACAGTAAGCGGCGAAAGTCATCTAGGTCACGCGCGACCTTATATCACCTTCGATGTAGTGAATAGATACTTGCAACATCTCGGCTACAAAGTGCGCTACGTGCGGAACATAACCGATGCTGGGCATTTTGAAGAAGAAGGCAGAGAGGCGCAAGACAAGGTGGCGGAAAAGGCAAAATTGGAGCAACTAGAGCCTATGGAACTCGTCCATAAATACACCAGCCTTTTTCATTTAGGGATGCGCCTATTCAACACCTTGGAGCCTTCCATTGAACCTACGGCAACTGGGCATATCATTGAGCAAATCAGCATGATTGAAGACATCATCGCCAAAGGCTACGCTTATGAAGTGAATGGCTCTGTCTATTTCGATGTAAAGAAATACGCCGAAAGCCACAACTATGGCGAGTTGAGCGGACGTGTGATAGATGATCTTTTGGAAACTACTCGAAACCTTGAAGGACAGGACGAGAAGCGAAATAAAGTGGATTTTGCACTTTGGAAAGCTGCGCCGCCACAACATATCATGCGCTGGAAAAGCCCCTGGGGAGAGGGTTTCCCGGGTTGGCATATCGAATGCTCGGCGATGAGTGCCAAATATCTTGGCAATCAATTTGACATCCACGGTGGCGGTATGGATTTGCTGTTTCCGCATCATGAAAGTGAGATTGCGCAAAGCACCATTGCGCACGGCTGCGGCCCTGCACGCTATTGGATGCACAACAACATGATTACCATTAATGGTAAAAAAATGGGCAAGAGCTACAACAATGTCATTAAGTTGAGTGAGCTTTTTTCAGGCAATCATCCGATGCTGGCGCAAGCCTATCACCCAATGGTGGTGCGCTTCTACATCTTACAAACGCATTATCGTAGTACTTTAGATTTTTCTAATGAAGCCTTGCAAGCGAGTGAGAAAGCCTTACGCCGGCTTTGGGAAGCCAGAGAAGAATTGATGAAACTTTCTACCGCCGGAAACCCAAGCCCAGAGCCTTCTGGCGCAGAATTGAAAGTTCAAAAACTATTGGCAGAGCTGGAAGGCTTTATGAACGATGACTTCAACACAGCACAGGTTTTGGCCAATTTCTTCGAAATCGTACCCATTATTAATAGCATTAAAAACGGTCAACTTCCGGCAAATACATTGAGTGCGGCAACTTTGAAACTGCTTCAGGAAAGCTTCAAAACTTATCTCGAAGACATTCTTGGCTTGCAAGGATTGCAGGCCGTTGCGGACAATTCTAAGCTCGATAAAGTCATTGCCATTCTGGGCGATATTAGGCGTGAAGCCCGCAGCAGGAAGGACTTTGCAACATCTGATGCCATCAGGGATAAAATGGCAAACGACGGTATTTTATTAAAAGATGAAAAGGATGGAAGCATGAGCTATTCTATCCAATAAGCATTCATGAGAAATCTTCGGCGCATCCTTAGGTATCTGTCGGCGTACAAAAGTTCGCTCGCGCTGTACTTTCTGCTTAGCGTGCTTTCTGCGGCATCCGCAGTGATGTCTATTGGGCTGCTGTTGCCTATTCTCAATGTATTGTTTTTACCACAGGGTGGCAGCACTGGCCATTCCTTCAACGACAAGCTTTTGGCGGCTGCGCAATACGTTGCCCATTCAAAAGACACTATGAGCATTCTTGGTATCATTTGCCTGGTGATAGTGCTGTTTACCGTACTGAAAAATCTGTTTTCTTTTTTGGCAATTTCTATCCTGTTGCCCGTGCGCCACGCCATTGTGCGGAAGATGCGGAACGATATGTTTGAAAAGCTGCTGGCCTTACCCATCGGCTATTTCACGGAAGAAAAGAAAGGCGATTTAATGAGTAGAATGACCTACGATGTCAATGAAGTGCAGACCTCGGTGATGAGTGTAATGGAGGTGGTAATGCGGGAGCCGGTGCTAATCATTTTCTACCTCACATCGATGGTGTTTATTAGTCCGCAATTGTCTTTATTTCTCTTGATTTTCTTACCCGTCGCAGGCTTAGCTATTGGCCGTATTGGAAGTTCGTTGCGCCGCTATGCCCGCACTATGTCCGAGCAAATGAGTGACATCAATAGCGTGCTAGACGAGACACTTAGCGGCATCAGGGTTGTCAAAGCTTTTAACGCCGAAAAGTGGCAGTATTTGCGCTTTTTAAAGTTGAATAATGAAAACTATCGGCTGCGCAATAAATCAGCATCCCGACAAGAATTAGCGTCTCCACTAAGTGAAACGATGGGCGTGATTGTGGTGGCCATTATCCTATGGTTTGGTGGCAGATTGGTGTTGCGCGATCATACCTTGGAACCCGGGATGTTCATCACCTACATCGCGCTGTTTACCCAAATTATCAATCCTGTAAAAAACCTTTCAAGTGCTTTGAATCAGGTGCAGAAAGGCAGCGCGGCGATAGCAAGAATGGAGGAAGTATTGACTGTGGAAAATGCGATTACTGATGTACCGAATGCCTTGCCTATACACGCTTTCAAAGAAAAAATAGAACTAAAGAAAGTTACGTTTTCTTATGGCAACAAGGTCATTCTTCAAGATATTAATCTGACGATAGAGAAAGGAAAAACGGTTGCTTTGGTAGGAGCTTCGGGTGCAGGAAAAAGTACGCTTGCCGACCTCATTCCACGCTTCCACGATGTAAGCTCCGGCGAAATTTTAATTGACGGAAAGAATATAAAATCCCTGAAGCTGGACGACTTACGGCGCTTGATAGGCGTGGTGAGTCAGGAGCCGATTTTGTTCAATGACACGCTTTATAACAACATCACTTTGGGAACCGGTGGTGCTACGAAAGAAAGAGTGATAGAGGCCGCAAAAGTTGCCCATGCCGATGGCTTTATTTCATCCAAAGCCTTAGGGTATGAAAGTATCGCAGGCGACCGTGGGGCGCGGCTTTCGGGCGGAGAGCGTCAGCGAATTACCATTGCAAGAGCAGTACTAAAAAATCCACCAATTCTCATTCTTGACGAAGCTACTTCTTCATTGGATACGGAGAGCGAGCGCATCGTGCAGGAAGCGATTGTCAACTTGATGAAAGACCGCACGAGTGTTGTGATTGCGCACCGATTATCGACCGTGCAAAATGCAGATGAAATTGTGGTATTGCAGGAAGGAAAAATTAAAGAGCGCGGCACACATGCCAGCTTACTGGAGGCCAAAGGCATCTACTACAATTTGGTAGCCATGCAGCAGGTAAAATAGCCTTTCACTATTCCAAAGATGCTTACCCTGAGCTTCGTACTTTTGAGAAAGACCTTAAAAGCAAAACAATGGACAACAAGAAGATTCTCGTAACTGGTGGCTGCGGCTATATTGGCTCGCATACAATCATCAGTCTAATAGAAGCAGGCTTTGAAGTAATTTCTGTAGATAATTTAAGTCGTGGGCATTTGAGCTTACTGGATGGCATCGAGGCCATAACTGGGCAAAAGATAAAGAATTACAACGTGGATTTACAGAAGATGGACTATACTGAACCCATTTTCATGGAGAATCCAGACATCGCCGGTATCATCCATTTTGCCTCTTATAAATCGGTGGGAGAATCGGTAATCAATCCGTTGGATTATTATGAAAACAATCTTCGTTCGTTGATTAATTTGCTGCAATGCGCCCAAAGGTTTGGCGTGTTCCAGTTCATATTCTCATCCTCTTGTGCGGTGTATGGAAATGCTTCGGAACTGCCTGTGAAAGAAAGTACAGCTCTTGGCGTAGCACAATCTCCGTACGGAAATACAAAGCAAATGGGTGAGCAAATTTGTAGAGATTTTGCTCGGGTTTGGCCGGAAGGGAATATGGCATTGCTGCGATACTTTAATCCTGTTGGTGCACATCCATCAGGCCATATTGGTGAGCTTCAGGATAAGCCAGAAAACCTTGTCCCCATCATCACCCAGACTGCAATAGGCAAGATGCTCGAAATGAAAGTTTATGGAAACGATTGGGATACACGCGACGGCTCTTGCGTCCGTGATTATGTGCACGTTATGGACATCGCCGATGCGCACACAAAAACACTGGAATACATGCTGGAAGCGGATGATGAGGATAATTGCCTCACGCTGAACCTTGGCACTGGCAATGGCGTTACGGTTTTTGAATTGATAAAAGCCTTTGAAAAAGTAAGTGGTCAGAAGCTCCATTACACTGTTGGTTCCCGCCGTGCTGGAGATGTGGAAGCCGTCTATGCTAATAACGATTTGGCGAAGGAAGCTATTGGTTGGATACCGAAATTTGGCCTTGAAGAAATGATGGCAACCGCTTGGGCTTGGGAGCAGAATTTGCAGAAGGAACGTGCATCCAAAAAGCATCAATCAAAGCTTGCAGATTCGAATTGAAGCAATGAGGTTTTGAAACCTCAACCACTAAAACACTAACACAGTAATAGGCACTAAGATTGGCAGAGGCCAAACAGAGAGAAGATTTGATACCCGCCTTTTTGGGGGTCTGAACATGCCCGATGCTTGATACCATTCGGACTCTATCTAGTATCGACTCAATATTTTCGCTCAATAGAGTAATGGACTAAATCTTCCATTGCCTTCCGCGCAGGAGAGTCTGAAAATTTTTGTAGCAAACGGAGGGCTTCGTCTTTGTATTCGTGCATTTTTTGGGTAGCATATTCAATGCCACCTGATTGATGTACGTAGGCAATTACTTCGTTCACTTTTCGCTTATCGGTACTTTGATTTTTAACTATATAGATTATTTTCCGCCGAACTTCAGTATTAGCGTGATGTAGCGTATAAATCAGCGGGAGCGTCATCTTCTTTTCCTTTATATCGATGCCTGTAGGCTTTCCAATTTTTTCTTGTCGATAATCGAAGAGATCATCTTTTATTTGAAAAGCGATACCAACCTTTTCTCCAAAAGATCTAAATTCTTCAGCAATATCCCAATTATCGGTGGCAGAGAATGCACCAGCGGCACAGGCAGCAGATAATAATGAAGCCGTTTTGGCACGAATAATTTCAAAATAAATTTCTTCAGAAATATCAAGTTTCCGCGCTTTCTCCATTTGCAATAATTCCCCTTCGCTCATCTCTTTTACGGCACGCGAGGTAATCTGCAGAATTTTATAATCGCCATGTTCAATAGAAAGCAATAAGCCTTTTGCGAGCAAATAGTCGCCTACAAGTACAGCAATTTTATTTTTCCACAAAGCATTTATTGAAAAAAAATCACGACGAACCATGGAATTATCCACCACATCATCGTGGACTAATGTTGCCGTATGAAGTAGTTCGACAAGCGATGCAGCGCGGTACGTGGCTTCTCCAATTTCACCTACAATTTTAGCCGAAAGAAAAACAAACATTGGCCGCATCTGCTTCCCTTTCCGGTTGATAATGAACCGCATAATGCGATCTAATAGCACATTACTTCCTTTTACAGCATTAGCAAATTTCTGTTCAAACAGCTTTAATTCTGAGTCAAGTAGTAGCTGTGCGGAATGCATGTTGCTACAAAAGTAATAAGCGGCAAGCGAAAAACCTTAGCATAATATTGGTAGAGTGAGTGTTGTTAAAATTGGTTTAGAGAATCGATTCTGCAATATTGTTTTTGTTTTTGTTCAAATGCCCTATACCTTTGCCCGCATTAACTCGGGATTCACCAAAATTCTTCAATAAACAAACAAAAGTATGATTAAGAAAAAGTACCTTTTGCTGGGCGGCATATTTGCCCTGCTCGCAGCAGGTCCCTCCTTCGCACAAGAAAGCGGCACTACGACCGGTTCTTCAAGTAGCGCTATGTATGGTGCCCGCGACATGACTTACCGCGGAGAAAGCTATGATGTCCTTGACACGAGCTATATCCCTGGCCGTCGCATGGAACAGCAACGCAAATTTTTGAACCACCAAACAAACTTCCCGGCAAAGCCACGCAATATGTGGGAAGTAGGTGTTAGTGCTGGTCTCTACAACATCTCTGGAGACGTACCAAGCTTGATGCTTTGGAACAAAGGTGGCTACGGCTTAGGCGTACACGTACGTAAAGCTTTGGGCTATGTTGGGTCTATCCGTTTGGACTATAACTATGGTATCGGTAAGGGTCTGGAGTTCCAGCCTTCAAGCGGTTACAATAAAAACCCAGCTTGGAACGGCGGTGTCGGCAATGGCGGAAATCCTACCAATGCTAATTATAATGGCAAGCTGGTTTATTACAATTATAAAGCAGAAGTTCACCAGTTGAACTTGGATATGATGTTATCTTTGGGCAATATCCTATTCCACCATGCTCGTACTAAAATAGACCCTTACGTTTTTGCTGGTATTGCAGGTAATGCATACCAAACGTGGATTAATGCGTATAATAGTAAATTCCAACTTTACGATTTTGATGCTTTTGCAGCAGCACATGGTGCCAACTACTCAGATCGTAAAACAGTGAGGAAAGATCTTCAAGCATTGCTTGATGACTCTTACGAAACTAGTGCCGAAACTGACCGTAAGGTTCGTCGCCCAGGATTGTTTGATACTAAAAAGCTTTCTTTTGCTACTTCATTCGGTGCAGGGGTACAATATCGTATTTCTAAGCGCGTGAATATTTCTTTGGAAGATCGCGTAACCTTCTTCCCAACTACTAATGAAGATTTGTTGGATGGTCAGCGTTGGGACGAAAATACTCAAGCTGTTGGTGGCCAAACAATAGGTGTTCCTTCTCAAAACAAGGACGGTATCAACTACTTCAATGTAGGTTTGAATTTCAACCTTGGTGGTGGCAACCGCAACGTAGAGCCGCTCTACTGGCTTAACCCACTTGATTACAGCTATGGTGAAATCAGCAACCCACGTCACATGATTCTGCCTGATCCAATCTTACCAGATGCTGACGGTGATGGTATCGCTGATCAATTTGACAAGTGCCCTGGTACTCCTGCTGGAATCGCTGTTGATTCTCATGGTTGCCCAATGGATACAGATGGTGACGGTGTACCTGATGATCGTGATAAGCAGCTTATTACTCCTACAGAATGTCAACCAGTTGACGCAGACGGTATCGGCAAATGTCCTTGCCACTGCGAAGGTCTGACTAAGGCCGCTTGCAACATTGGCGCCGGTAGCTTTGTATTCGGTAAGAATTCTGCAAAGATTAACCCATCAATGCAAGCGCAACTTGCTAACCTCGCTGCTCAAATGCAAGCTAGCCCTGACTGTAAAGTTGTGGTAATGGGCAACGGCGGCGGAAGCAAACTCGCACAACAGCGTAGCTGGGATCGCGTGAATGCCGTGATAGAGTACATGAGCGAAAAGAGCAACATCGATCGCAACCGCTTTATCTTCCAATACGAAGGCAATGCTGGTGAAAATGCTGTAAACTATCGTTCTGCTAATCCTGGTGAAGAAGGTCCAAGCAACGTTGCTCCTCCACACCCTGATTTGCGCCGCTAATCGCTAAGCATTTCTTTAATCAAAACCGCCCCGAAATTTTCGGGGCGGTTTTTTTATGTCGCATCTTTGCATGATTATTTTTTTAGAAGATGATTCGCCTTCCTTTACTCGAACACAGCATTAAAACACGTGGTGAAGGAGAACAAACTGAAGTCTGGGATATCATCAGAAAAGCATGGTTTAAGCTCACACCCGAAGAACATGTACGGCAACTCCTGTTGCAGCATTTCATTGAAGTAAACAACTACCCGCCCTCCGTGATAGCAGTAGAAAGAAGTGTACAATATGGGGAATCAAGATTGCGATTCGATATTGCTGTGTATCACCGCGACAACTTCCAACCCTGGCTATTAGTGGAATGCAAAGCACCGGAGATACCCATTGATGAAACTGTATTACAGCAATTGCTTCGCTACCACAATAAACTTCCTGAATGCAGCTTTTGGCTGATTACAAATGGGCATCAAAGCTTTTGTGCAGATGCCAGAGACAAAGCAAATATTCTATGGATGGACAGGCTTCCGACCTATTAGTTGGTCGTATTTGGAAGAGTGGATAATCTGTAGAGCCTCCTTAATAAAATCATCTCCAGTGGCACTGACAGCATAATAACCATTGTTCC
>JBDTKK010000297.1:0-3447 GCA_039935335.1 Chitinophagaceae bacterium | reverse complement strand
GCGCTGATGAATAGCCGCTACTACACTGCTCACGCCATTTGTAATAAGGCTCGGGTTTTGAACAAGCAACATCACTTTAGGGGCAATCAAAAGCACCGTAAGTGTGATGGGGATTACAAAGACGACAATAGACCCGAGAATGAATACTGTGGCGGCCAACCATTTCTTCCAGTTGTAAATAACGGTGAGTTTGAAAAACCATTGACGGAGCAAAATGTACAAGGTCACCGCTCCTAGTAAGCCCGGCAAAAAGGGATACAATTCGTAGAACACCAAAACGCCCGCAAACAGGATAAAAAGTAGGAGTAAGATTTGCTTCAGTTGGGTGGAGGATATCAAATTTCTCGAAATAATTAGGTTGGTGAAGATTGTTTAAAATTTCTTGGTAAAAAATCGAGCCAAGTACTATTTATTGGCACGGTCTTTTAATCTTTGCCGAAATTCAAACCTCAATTTTAATCAACTAAATCACACAAGCAATGGCAAACATTGGAAAAACCGTAGCAACCCTAGTAATTGGCGTTGTAATTGGCGCAGCAGCAAGTTATATCCTCGCCACAGATAAAGACCGTAGGCATGAGGATATCGAAGGCTTGAAAGACAAGGTTTCTTCCCTTCAGGAGAAAATGAAGAAGAAATTTAAGAAGAAAACACAAGACCTAGAGCAGGAAATTTATAACGCCTAAAAGCCCTGCCTGTGAGCCTTTTTACCACCTGGAAGGGGAAAATTGAGGAGTATGCAAGCCTGCATATTAGCCTCTTTAAACTCAACCTAATAGAGCGTAGCGCAAAGCTTATTGGTGCTATGATGTTGGGCTTTATCACCATGGGGCTCGGGCTTGGAGTTTTAGCGTTTATAGGCTATGGGCTAATGCAGTATTTCGTCCAGCTTCTCGATTCGAAAATTGGTGGTGCATTTGCTACCGCAGGCATCTTTCTGCTCATCATTATCATCGTGATGTTGCTCCGAAAATCCGTCATCAATGCGCTGGCTAGCATCTTTATCGATGTGCTGACGGATGATACCGATGAGGATGTTTATGATGCTGCCCAGTCTATAAGGACGCAGCAGCGTGACAAAGTCGATAAGGCCTAATTTCTTCAAAAAAAGCTACACCATGAGAGCCTATCGGAAGGAGCTAAATAATCTGGAAGAGTTGCGCCGGGAGCGGATTCGGATAAAGGCTGAACTAAAACACAGCTCGGCAATTGAGCTCCTCAACCCATTTTCAAAAGCATCAGGAACAAAAAACTCCTCGAAAGCGAATAATGGTATTTGGGGTACTATTAGTGGCGTACTCAGTGCCGACAACCAGCTCCAGACAGGAGTAGCACTAGGTAAACAGTTACTCAAGATGCTCAGAAAGCGCAAGGAAAAAGCTAACGCGAATTTTATCAAAGGAGATAAAAAGAAGGATTCGATTTTGGCCGGAATTGCTAAGGAAGTCATTGTAGGTTATCTCATCGGGAAGGCCGTCCAGCTTAGCTTTAAGGGCATAAAAGCACTCATTCGTAAAAAGAAAAAAGCCTGAAAATTTCAGGCTTTTTTCTTGTAAACAATAGCTCATTTAAAGCTATAAAAATCCTAAGACCAAACGTATTGTTTCTTGTTGAGCAAGGTTGCCTCGCCGGCAATGGTTTGATCGCCAGTCGCCTTATCGTACACTGCGCACTCGTAAGTAATGCGGTTTTTCTCTGCGAATATTTCTTTCACTTTCACCACCGCCTCATAATCTGTATCCACAAACATCGGCTTGAGCCATTTTATGGATTGATTGAGATAAACATGGCCATCGGCATACCAAAGTGCACCGAAGATTTTAGTGAAAACACTAGCGCCTAAAAAGCCGTGAATAATGCGCCGACCAAACATGGAAGCCGCGCCAGCAGCCTCATTGGTGTGCAATGGATTAGTGTCGCCACTCACGCGGGCATAAGTGTCCACATCGTCTTGAGTGTAGCGGAAAGTGTGACGGAATTCGTCGCCAATTTTGAGCATTCTTAAAATATTTTTTTAGTATGGACGCAAAGTAAGGGAAACAATTTTTGGGGGCATTTTGGAGATTCTACCACGGAGACACAGAGACATAGAGTTGCAGGGAGCTTTTACCCTTCATCCATTGGGTAATAGAGCGCACAGAGAAAAGAAACGCTAGAGCCCTTTTGGAAAAAGGTCGGCGTAGATTTCGGGAGATTCTACTCATCGTTTTCTGGTGGGCAAACAAGGAGACGCTAAGTTTCATGGAGTTTTTCCAGGATTTATTTATGGTGTAAAAGAGTACACATAGCAACGGGAGTCCTTCTAATTCTCATCTAATCCTTCATCCTAAGTTCAAGCACCAAGTGCAACTATGGAATTCAAAATGCGGGACTAGTCTCCGCATTTTGGATGAGATTTTGGTTCATCTTTGGGATTAATTCTTGAATTAAAGAAGGGGAAAATTCATTCGGTAAAGACTCAACTAAGTTGGAGGATAATAGCTCTGTTCTATAACCTGTACTTTTCCAGTTAGGTGAAGAAAATAAAACGATGTATCAATTTTTGTAGAATACCCATATTTATTCGTCAAAGTACATGAACAGTTGAAAATTCTAGATCTACATATTATTAAACCTTACATTTAAACTCAGGCCAAATCGGAATACAAATATTTTGATTCAAAATGTAAATATAAAATTATTTGATGAATAGCCAAATCTCTATCCTTACTAAAAAAGTATATTATTTTTGTGGATAGTAAACTTCGTAAAGCAATAAAAAATTTTCCCTAAATTTAGGATTTGCACTAGCAATATCAGAAATGGTTAGGGTAGGGAATATTACAAATGGTATGTCAACTCCATGCTTATGCGCTATGTATCGTTTGTAGTTATACACAATACGCTCTTCTGTTTCAGAATCATCAATACTTAATTTATGTACTAGGTATAGTTCAGGAGAAACCGTACTCGTAGAATTAGATGATTCGTTATTTTGTATAAGATTCTGTTTTATGCGCCATAGTGTATCGTTGGATCCTAAATATTTGTCACGATCCTTTAATAGGCCGTATTTTTCACTCATCCACATACTAGCCACATCTAATTTAAGGTCACCATTGGTAATTGCATTAATCAAAACATTTTCAAATTTCCTGCCTCCTTTTTGAAATTGATGCAATGCGATAATGCCATATTTTGGCATAGGTGAAAAGGTAGTATCTGTTACAGAATTTGCCCCAATTATTTGCTCATTTAGATTTTTATGTTGACTCATTAGTACTAAAAACGAATCTGATAGATGGTCATCTATATTATGCATTTTAATTAGAAATGAATCATTGTCAGCGTTTTGGGTGAGGCTACAATGTTGATTTTGATCGACCGAAATAAGTTGATTTATCGTAGAGACTAAACTGTCATTAATCTTTTTACCTGCAATAGCATGTAAGCTATCAAAGCTGGCTA
>JBDTKK010000296.1:0-3851 GCA_039935335.1 Chitinophagaceae bacterium | reverse complement strand
ATAAATGGAGGTTCTTGGACAACAAAAACGTTTTTTGGGATTGCTTCTTTGGGCAGCACAATAGTCAATATTTCGGGCTTAAATCTCGCTGCGCCAGGCGATTATTTTATTCGGGCTGCTGTCACCAATCTTTTTAAAAGCGACGCTGTAAAGGCCAATGATACCATCAGCACCACTGTTCGGCAATTGAAGAATGACCCTGTCAATCTTGCCGGTGGCTTTTTGGAAGATTTTGAATCGATGCCTATGCTGAAGCTGATGGGTGATTCCATGGGCTTCAGCCCAAACCAACATTGGGATTATGAGCAAAGCGATGACACAGGAAGGCTTCGCAGCTTTATCGATAATGAAATAAATATAGCTGGCAACCGTAGCCTTTCGATGGATATGCAGCTCAATGCACAACCCGTTTTCAACAAGCTCACCGGCACTTTTAACCTTACAGGCAACGCTACCAATATCGACGAAGTGCGGCTGGAGTTCGACTATCGAATTCATGGTACACCAAAATTTGCCGACAGTAATAAGGTATGGGTTCGTGGTAATGATACCGACCCATGGCTGCCAATTTACAACTATGATTTGAGTGTGCCCAGCGGACTACCACTAAACTCTGGAACGCTTTCTATTACTGATGTCTTGGCCAATGCTGGTCAAAGTTTTAGTAGTTCTACGCAGCTCGCTTTTGGTCAGTACGACACCAGCGTGATTGCGCAAAATGATTATGGAAATGGGCTTACGCTCGATAATATAAAGCTGTACAAAGTGCTGAATGATGTGGGAATTACTGCAGTCCTTTCGCCGCTTGAATCGAATTGTATGTTGGGAAGCAGCACACCATTAACTATTAGATTAGCTAATGGCGTTTCTACGCCTGTGGTTCAAATCGCTTTGTTCTATCGCTGCGATAATGGCCCGATTGAAAGTGATACTATTCCTGTTTTATTGGGGAAAGCCACTATTGATTACACTTTTAAAAAGCTCCTGAATACTGTTGCATTGGGCGGGCATACACTGGATATCTGGATGGTTGCGCCAAATGATTCTTATCCCAAAAACGATAGCGTACTCAATTATCAATTCAGAAATCAACCCGTCATTTCAGATTTCCCTTACCTCGAGAATTTTGAAAATGGAGATGGCTATTGGTATGCATCGGGCAAGAACAGTAGCTGGGAATTTGGTACACCTGCATCAAAGAAAATTCATAAAGCTGCGAGTGGCACTCATGCTTGGAAAACCAACCTAACAGGTACTTACAACGATAATGAATACTCTTATCTCTACAGTCCTTGTTTCAATGTCTCGAAACTGAATAGTCCGATGTTGAGTTTCTCGGGTGCGATGGAAATTGAAAATTGTGGCGCACAGCGTTGCGATGGTGGCTGGATGGAATATGCCATCGGCGATAGTGCCTGGAAGAAGTTGGGTGCCTCCGGCGAAGGGACAAATTGGTACTCCGATTCCACGTTTCAAATCTGGAATAATCAGAACGATGTTCGCTGGAAAGTTTCTTCCATTTCCCTTCCCAGGACGAAGGAAAATCTACGATTGCGCTTTGTGCTGAACTCCGACCCCGGCGCAGGTTTTGAAGGAATTGCCGTGGATGATATTCATATATTCGACAAGCAATATCCTTTGTATTCGGGTACTGCAACTGGGCCAATAAAGCTCAATTTGAGTGGTAATATCGTTGATGTGCCTTTTTTGCAAAATGATTCGGAAATTCTGGGGAGCATCAATCCAAACGGTAGCACCCTTGGGGACGTTGGGCTTTCCACCTTCGCACACAATGGGCTTTTTGACCTCAATTCCCTACAGTATTTCTTTCCTAAAAACTTCGTTGTTCAATCCGTGCAAATACCTGTTGATAGTGTCACGGCGCGGTTTTACATTTCTGATGCTGATGTCGTTGCGATGCTACATGCGGGTGGTTGTGATGAATGCTCCAAAGCCGAAGATGCGTATGCTTTGGGCATTACCAAGTACGACAACAGTGACAAGGATTTAGAGAATGGTTCGCTCGGGGATAATGTTGGTGGCAGCTATCAATTCATCCCAAGCAACAGCCTTAAATGGGTGCCGTATGATGCGGGATATTATGCCGAACTAAAGTTGAAGTCTTTCTCAGAAATTTGGTTCAATGATGGTGGTGCTACCAATAATTTTGCACTCACCAATCCTTCAATAGAATTTGACGCAAAACGCCTGAGTGCCACGTCTGTCTTGTGTTCCTGGAATGCTAAGGTCGATGCTGCGGTTCAAATTTACGATTTGCAAAGAGCCGATAATCCAGGGCAATTTGCCGTGATTACGAGTATCAGTCCTAAGCATGATAATAACTTCAACTATACATATACTGATGTGCCGAATTCTGTGACTACTCAGGCACTTTATTATCGCTTGCATTACACGATGGAAAACGGAAAGGATTATTACAGCCAAGTACGACAAATTATTTGGGGCGGTGGTAATGCCGCTGCGCTGGTCTATCCTAATCCTACGAAAGATGGTTCTATGAATATCCGCTGGACGACACAGCCAGGAGTACAAATGCAGGTGGCAGTTACTGATGCCGCCGGACGCGTCATTTTTAGAAACCAAGCGACGGCCTCTGGTTACTTGAATGAGTCCAGCTTTCAGTTAGGGAATATTGCCAAAGGCATCTATTTCGTCAGGATAAAAATTGGTGGTGAAAGCTTCAACACCAAGCTGGGAGTGCAATAGCCTGGATTTGTTCCTAGATTCCTTGTCCGCGGTAAGGCCGCAATGGATGGTCTTTACTCTTGTTGAACGCTTTTGTTTTTGAAGCTTTCCTTTTTGCGGCAAGTGCTGAGCGTTCTCCTTCCGGTAGGTGAAATTCTTCAACGCAAACGCTGCTACAACAGCCTTCCATTTTCTCCGCGCATTCCTTGCATTGGATAAATAGCAAATGGCAGGCATTGTTGGCGCAATTGGTATGCGTATCGCAAGGCTTCCCGCATTGATGGCAAGTGGCAATCACGTCCTCGGAAATGCGCTCTCCAAGGCGGGCATCAAACACGAAATTTTTCCCGACAAATTTTAATGGAAGTCCCTGTTCATGCGCCCTTCGGGTATATTCTATAATGCCGCCGTCGAGCTGATAAACGTTGTTGAACCCATGATGCAACATATATGCACTCGCCTTTTCGCAGCGAATACCACCCGTACAATACATCACAATGGGCTTGTCTTTCGCATCTTTCAGCATTTCAACGGCCATTGGTAATTGCTCGCGGAAAGTATCAGAAGGTACTTCGAGCGCATTTCTAAAATGACCAACCTCATACTCATAATGGTTGCGCATATCCACAACAATCGTATCCGGATTTTCGCTGACTTCATTAAACTCCCTTGCCTGAAGATGAACTCCTCCTTTTGCAGGGTCAAAATTTGGGTCTTCAATACCGTCAGCTACAATTTTGTTGCGGAGTTTTATGTTCAAAACCCAAAACGATTTGCCGTCGTCTTCTATTGCAATGTTCAGGCGAATGTTTCTTAAGAAATCAATCTCGTTCAGACTTTCTCTTAGCCCCTCGAATCGGGATTGTGGTACCGAAATTTGGGCATTAATTCCTTCTTCGGCAACGTAAATCCTTCCGAAAACATTAAGGTCACGCAATCTTCTGTAAAGCCCGTCTCTAAAGACTTGTGGGTCTTCAATATTGAAATATTTGTAGAAAGAAATCGTGGTACGAGGCTCTTCTTCGGCAAGCATTATGCGCTTGAGTAGCTCGTTGCTGATATTGTTGAAAAGGATGGACATAGTTTGGTGATAATCTACAGTGATTTTTGGAAGTTTTAGGGCAGCAACTTGGAAGTTTTTAAAG
>JBDTKK010000295.1:0-12053 GCA_039935335.1 Chitinophagaceae bacterium | reverse complement strand
ATGATTTTGGTGGTGAGGGCTCTGAAGACATTCAGGAAGACAACAAGACCTTGATAAATGCGTCGGTACTTGGTCTGATTTTTGAAAAAATAAATGGCTATAAAGACGGTTCGTTTTTCACGCCCGGATTCATTACCATGTATATGTGTCGGGAAACCATACGGGAAGCGGTGTTGAAAAGGTTCAATGATATAAAAAATTGGAATTGTAAAAATCTTGAAGAACTATACGATAAAATTGAAGACCGTAACGAGGCGAATATCATAGTAAATCGCCTCAAAATCTGTGATCCGGCGGTTGGATCCGGACACTTCTTGGTATCTGCACTCAATGAAATAATTGCCATCAAAAACGACTTGAAAATCCTTCAAGACCGCAATGGAAAACGCCTGAAAGAATATCATGTTGAAGTAGCAAATGATGAGTTGATAGTGACCGATGAGAATGGTGAACTCTTTGAATACAAACCAAATAGCAAAGAAAGCCAAAGAATTCAGGAAACCCTTTTCCATGAAAAGCAAACTTTGATTGAAAACTGTCTTTTTGGGGTAGATATCAATAACAATTCGGTTAAAATCTGCCGTTTACGCTTGTGGATAGAATTGTTGAAAAATGCATATTACAAAAATGCCGCCGAGCTGGAAACCCTTCCCAATATTGACATCAATATAAAATGCGGAAATTCTTTAGTAAGTCGTTTTGCGCTGGATGCAGATTTGAAACAAGCGCTTAAGACAAGTAAATGGACGATAGATAGCTATCGCATAGCAATTGATACATACAGGAATGCGGAGAATAAGGAACAGAAACGGGCGATGGAGCAGATGATAACTGATATTAAATCAGATCTTAAAAGTGAGATTTCTCTCAACGACCCTAAACTAAAGAAGCTTTCTAAGCTAAAAGGTGATTTGGCACAACTCACACAGCAGCAAAATCTATTTGAATTAAGTAGTAAAGAAAAGGCAGATTGGAACAAAAAGGTGGCCAGATTATCGGAAGAAATTCTGGCATTAGAAATTGAGATTGAGGAAGTTAAATCAAACAAGGTTTATGAAAATGCTTTTGAATGGCGATTTGAATTTCCTGAGGTAATGAATGATAATGGCGACTTCTTAGGCTTTGATGTTGTCTTGGGCAATCCGCCATACATCAGGCAGGAGGAAATAAAGGAACTAAAAGCACATCTAAAATCGCAGTACAAACTCTATTCGGGAACGGCAGATATTTATGTATTTTTCATTGAGAAAGGATTTGAAATTTTGAAAAATGGTGGGATTTTCACTTACATCATGCCCAATAAATTTATGCAGGCAGGTTATGGTTTGCCGGCACGGAAGTTCCTTTTGAGTCAAAATTTATTGGAGATAGTGGATTTTGGCGATTATAAGGTTTTTGATGAGGCCACTACATATCCATGTATTCTGAGAGCGACGAAGGAACCAGCAACCACTGCATTTAGCGCTGCATCAATCAGTTCCGTAGATTTCAAAGAAAAATTCCCGGATTACGTGGCCTCCATTTCAACGACAATAAATCAAAATTCTTTAACTGAGGAAACCTGGGTAATTTCAAATCAGGCGGAGCAACAGTTATTGGCTAAAATAAAAGCTAAAGGGGAGAAGTTGGAGGATTATTTGGGAAGAATGGGGAAGTATGGCATCAAAACAGGCTTGACGGAAGCCTTTGTAATTAATGAAGAAACAAAGGACAAGTTAATTGCTGATGATCATAAATCTGCAGAGTTAATAAAACCATTTTTACTTGGGCGAGATGTGAAGCCGTATGATGGCAATAAAGTAAGCAATTGGTTGATTCTAGTGCCAAAAGGATTTACGATAAAAAGAAATTTCCCTCCAAATAAACCCTATTATGTCCAAGAGCCGCCACCAAAATATGGCAATATGGAAGGTTCGGATGCTTGGGCTTGGTTTAAGAAAGAATACAAAACCATTGCAGAACACCTTATTATTTATAAAGAAAAAGGAGAGGCGAGAACTGATAAAGGTGATTTTTGGTGGGAATTAAGGGCTTGCGACTATTACAAAGAGTTTGAAAAGCCCAAGATTATGTACCAGGTTTTGCAGGTAAAGCCTTGTTTTATTTATGACGAAGAAGGAAAATTTTGCAATAATTCCATGTGGTTTATCCCTTCCGAAGATAAGGTGCTTTTGGGCATTTTAAATTCAAAAATGGGTTGGTGGCTCATTTCAAAATACTGTACTGCGATTCAAAACGGGTATCAATTAATCTGGAAATATTTCAGCCAAATTCCAATTGCAACGGGAAGCAACAATATAAGGTTGGCAATTGAAGCTAAAGTAAAGGAGATTCTAAGTTTAAAAAAGTCTGAAAGCGATACATCTTCTCTTGAAAATGAAATAGACAAATTGGTTTATCAGCTTTATGAGCTTAATGCTGACGAAATACAAATTATTGGGAACAATGCATCTTAAAGGCATAACCTAACCATTCTGATACGACTAAATCCAATTTATGCTAAAGTCGAGCGAAAAAGGAGAAAATCTCCTGAGCTTCATTGGGTAATTATGAACTTCATAAGCTGACTAAGAAGGTAGCATTATCATCTGAAGAGTTTACGGACATTTCAAATAAGCCTATCTATTCAACCAAAGTAGCATGAAGGGTACATTTTTCGTAAACTTGATACTAGGAATAATTTAGGGAAAACTCTAGCCTTACAAAATTATTATCGCTGAAATGCCTATGTCAATTTACTTGTTAAGACAACTCCTTCAAAGTAGTAAACCAAATTTCTAAAAATCCTGAAGCAGCCATCTTCAATTGATACCGTAATAGCCGCGCATTTATCCTACATTTGCACGAATTTCTTTCTACTTATGCAGAAACTTCGCCCACTAATTGGTTTACTCGCTGTTACCTTTGCATTGTTTTCCTGCGGAAGCTCAAAAAAGGTAGTCTATTTCTCTGAAAATATTCCGGCAGATACTGGTGTTACTTATCAGCCAATTGTGCCGCAAGCAGATGCCGTCATTCAGCCAGATGATATCCTTGCCATTAACGTATCCAGCCCTTCCTTTGCTCCGGACGATCGCCCCAGTCAGGTGTTTTTAGATGGTGGCTTGAGCTTTAGCGTTTCATCGAACAACTCTGGAGGCGGAATCAACAAGAATTCGTATCTCGTTGATAGCGCGGGTTTCATCGATTACCCAAGGATTGGTAAGTTGAAAATGGGCGGTCTTACTATTCGTCAGGCAAAGGATGAAATGGTGTTCCGGTTGAAAGATTACCTCAAACAGCCAGTTATAGAAGTGCGTATCGTGAATTATAAAATCACGCTACTAGGCGAGGTGGGCACCCCAGGGCCGATGTTTACGAGCAACCATAAAATCACTATCATTGATGCCATTGCAGCGGCTGGCGGCATTCCTATTACAGGCAGGATTGATAATGTGCTTATAATCCGAGAAACGAACGGCCACCGTGAAGAAGCGCGGCTTAATTTAAATAGCAACAATGTCTTCAATAGTCCCTTTTTCCGACTAAAGCAAAATGATATCGTGTATGTGGAGCAAACTAGAATCAAGAAAGAAGAGGCCAATACTTTTATGCGTGTTTATCTTCCGCTATTCACTACTTTACTATCCACGGCTGTTACTGTTGTAGCTTTGGTAACATTATCCGCTAGGAAATAGTTCATAATCATACTCCCAAATAAGCCCCCATTTCCCACATTTTCCATTAAGTATGGCTAACGACCAAATAAAAAACACACTTGCGAAACAGATAAACTCAAGTTTTGATTATCGTAAATTGCTTGCTGCTGTATTTTCCGGCTGGTACTGGTTTGCTCTGGCATTAGCAGTTACTATTTCATGCGCCTTCCTTTATCTACGCTATACCACTCCAGTCTATAGTGTAAAAAGTACGCTGCTGCTTGAGGAAAAAAACGACATTAGCAAGAACGTCCTGAGCAAACTAGATCCTAGCTCACAAAAGAGCGACGTGAACATGTACAATGAGATATTCTTATTGCGCAGCCAAGATTTAATTGGCCAAGCTATTGATTCTCTTGGTCTCAATGTACACTATTATGTGCAAGGCCGGGTGAAAGAGAATGAAATCTACGAGGCATCACCGATTCGATTTGTATTTGACTCCGCTGGTTATGTTAGTGGAGATGTCGAGGATATGATGGTCACTCAAGTATCTGAAGGTGTGTTTGAACTAAATCAAGAACATAAAAAATCTCGCGTAAGTTTTGACACTTGGACAAAAGCACCCTATGGCCAATTTAAAATAGAATATCAAAATAGTAATGGTGCCAATGCTGAATATCTGAAAAAGGGCATCAGAATCCACATGGATCCTGTTAGTAAAACTGTTCGCGAAATAATTGGCAACTTCAATGTAAATATTACCGATGGACGGACTTCTATGCTCGATCTGATTTCGGAAGATAATCTTCCGAAGCGTGCAATTGATTTTCAAAACGCATTACTTGTCTTTTATCGCCGGGCAGAGTTAGCCAACAGTGTATTGAGCGCAAAGCGGGTCCGCAATTTTATTGATGATAGACTTTCCGACCTTGAAGGCAAACTCCAAACTGCTGATGATCGGGTAGCAAACATCCGGCGTACAAGTGGCGTTGTAGATGGTGATCAAGGCTCTTCAATCATGCAAGCGAAGACAGAGTCTGAAAGGAAAATTGACAATCTTCTGCTGCAAAAACGAGTAGTAGCCAGCTTAAAAGCCGCCGTTCTTACGGGCAATGGCGCAATCGCAGGTTTACCCATCGAGGATCCTACCCTTACTGCTCTAAATACCCAATACAATAATGCTTTGCTCAATGTGGAGAAACATAAGGATGATGCAGCATTGAACCTGGAAAAAGAAAATGCCGAAAAGGCTCTGGCAGCTATTCGCAAGCGCATTGCCGATGCGTCCGACAAGGTATCTTCGACCCTCGATATGAGCCTGCAAAGTGCCTACAGTAACGATGCTCAGTACTCTAGTCAATTGAATGCCGCTCCGACTATTGATAGGTCTATAAAAGACATTCAGCGAAATTACCAAACCAACCAAAACGTTTATTTACTACTTTATCAAAAAAAGCTAGAAAACGACATTTCCGCAAATGCTGTCACCGACCGCTCCAAAGTAGTGGTAGTGCCTTTTTCAACAGATGCACCTATCAGCCCAATCCCCAATCGCATTTATGCACTGGCTATTTTATTAGGCTTGGCTGTGCCTCTTTCTGTGTTTTCCATCCGCGAGTTGTTCAACAATAAGTTGGGCAACGAAGGCGACATCACTGGCCTTACCAGCATCCCAATACTTGGCTCTGTAAGCAAGAATGTTGGCGATGATGACATCGTTGTAGGAGAATCCATCCGGACAGGTATCGCCGAGCAATTCCGCCTCATAAGGGCAAATCTGGAATTCATGGCCACAGACCGGAATAAAAAGGTCATCATGATTACCTCCAGTATCAGTGGTGAGGGTAAAACATTCGTTTCTATCAACCTAGGCCTCACCATTGCCATCGCTTCCAAGCGCGTATTGATTATGGAATTTGACCTTCGGAAACCAAAAATCTCTGAACGGCTCAACATTGCCCGCGATGGCGGTATCTCTGGCTATCTCGCTGGTCTGGTTGGCATTGACAAAGTGATAAAACCTTCGGGAATACACAAGAATCTTTTCGTAGCGAATTGTGGCCCCGTTCCGCCAAATCCTTCTGAATTATTACTGCTTCCAAAAACAAAGGAACTATTTGATGAACTCAACCAAATGTTTGACATCATCATCGTTGACACAGCACCAATTGGCATGGTGAGTGACTCTTTCACGCTATCACAATATTCTGGTGTCAATCTGCTCATTACCCGCCAAGGACGTACCGTTAAAGAGCATATCAAAATGCTTGAGATTACTTATCAGGAGCGCAAATTGTTGAACCCGGCTATCATCTTCAATGGCGTAGAGCATCACAAACGTTATGGCTATGGCTATGGCTATGGCTACGGTTACGGTTACGGTTATGGTTATGGTTATGGTTATGGCGATGGCGGTGGATACTACGATGAAGCCGATGATAAAAAGAAAAGTAAAGGCATGTTTAAAAGGAAAAAGAAATCTTCCAAACCGTCTTAAAATTAACCCGGAATAATGACGATGAACACTCCGCAAATAATCACCTTTCCCTCGCATGGCGCGTCCAATCAGGGTTTCATCACTGTGGCTGAATGCGAAAAGACAATTCCTTTTGCTGTGGAGCGCGTCTATTGGACTTACTACACGCCCAACAATATTGAGCGCGGCGGCCACGCGCATCATGAGCTTTTTCAGGTCTTAATAGCAGTCAGCGGCATCATTGATATCACGACTGAAGATAGCGAAGGAAATACCCAAACTTTCCTGTTGAACAGTCCTGATAAAGGCTTGCTGCTGCCCCCACCTTATTGGCATACCATGCGTTTCTCGCACAATGCGGTCTTGCTCAGTCTTTGCAATATGCATTATACCGAGTCGGATTATATCAGAGAGTATAAGGTTTTTAAAGCGGAATAGAAACAGAACTCTTTTGGCATCAATGCTTGTTGTTCACCCCGAAAAAACAGCCTACACCAAACGCTATCCTTGGAGATATCATTTTGAAAAAGGTCTGCCCTGGAGGGAATTGGCTTTGATGAAGAAACAAAAGCCAATCCTGATTTTTTTACAAAATAATTCGCGCCGAACTTTCCAGTATGATACCTTTCTTAGATCTCCAAAAAATCAACGAACCTTACCGCCAAGATTTCCATCAATCTTTGGATAAAATGCTAGATGCGGGATGGTTTATCATGGGTAAATCAGTACAAAATTTTGAGCAAGAATTTGCTGCGTTTTGTGGGGTGAAACATTGCATCGGTGTGGCCAATGGTTTAGACGCTTTAATTCTCATTCTGGAAGGATATAAGGAGTTAGGGAAATTGGCCTTGGGCGATGAAGTCATCGTACCCGCAAACACTTATATCGCCAGTATTCTCGCGGTTTTTAAAGCAGGTCTAACGCCCGTTTTAGTAGAACCGAAAGGCTATACTTTCCTCATCAATTCTGAAGAAATAACTGGAAAAATTGGCCCTAAAACCAAAGCTATATTACCAGTGCATCTTTATGGACAAGTCAGCGACATGACTGCCATAAACACGATTGCAAAAGCTCACAATTTATTGGTGATAGAAGATGCTGCTCAAAGCCATGGTGCAAGCATTGAAGGCAAGCGTTGTGGCAATCTGGGAGATGCCGCAGGATTCTCTTTTTATCCCGGAAAAAATCTCGGTGCATTGGGTGATGCCGGTGCCATTACTACCAATAATTCCAAACTTGCCGAAGTCCTTTTCGCTCTGCGCAATTATGGCTCAGAGAAAAAATATTACAACCAATTCAAGGGGCTAAACAGTCGACTTGATGAACTACAAGCGGGATTTTTAAGCGTAAAATTGCCCAATCTCGATGCAGACAATAGACACCGCAGAAGCATAGCTGATTTTTATTTAAAAAATATCCAAAACCCGCTCGTGGCCTTGCCTGCAGCGCCTCCCGAGCCGCAGCAACATGTCTGGCATCTCTTTGTAGTTCGAGTTGGGGAAAGGGGAAAATTCATGACACACATGACCGCCAATGGCGTGCAAACCATGATTCATTATCCTGTACCGCCAACCGAGCAAAAAGGCTATCCGGAACTCGCTTCTCATTCTTACCCAATCACCGAAGCTATTCATCGCGAAGTGGTGAGTTTACCCATCTCCAACATCCTCTCCCAAGCCGATGCGGAAAAGGTTGCGGCGGCAGTAAATAGCTACCGCTAAATTCGCAACATGGGCGAGCCACTACTTTCTATCATTCTGCTGTCGTACTTCAGCGGCAAAAGAATCAACACCTGTTATGCACGACTGACAGAGGTATTGAGCGAAGCTAAGATTCCTTTTGAGCTCATCGTGATGGACGATGGTTCTACTGACGATTCTTATAAAATTGCGCTACAGCTTGAGGCAGAAAACACGAACGTCCACGCCTATCAACTCAGCCGAAATTACACGAGTCATTATTCCATTTTTGCCGGGCTGTCGGTGTGCAATGGCACTTGTGCTATTCCTATTCCAGATGATGAACAGCAGCCGTACGACACCATTGTGCAGATGTACAGATTATGGCAGCAGGGAGAGAAAATAATCATCCCGCACCGCGCCCAGCGCGACGACCCAGCGATGAGCAAATTTTTCTCTCGTACTTTTTATCGACTGATGAACAACCTCTCTGACGTGAGCTTTCCAGAGGGAGGCGCGGATACTTTTTTCATTGACCGCGAGATAATAGACATCATCAACCAAAGAATTCATCCCAAGAATACCTCCACCATTTCGGAGATTTTGAGGCTAGGATTTTCCCCGTATTTCCTACCGTATAATCGCCCAACAGGCAGTAACAACAAATCGCGCTGGAGCTTTAAGAAGAAGTGGCGGCTTGCCAAAGATTTTTTCTTTTCCTCGTCCTCTTTTCCTATCAGATTTATCACCTTTTGCGGCGTATTCTTTTCTCTTTTTGCTTTGTTGTTGGTACTTGCATTTATCATTATTAAGTTGACTAGTGCGGAGCATGCTTTTTTTATTTTCAATGAAAATGTGCAAGGCTGGACTTCGTTGATTATTGCCATTACCTTCTTCTCAGGGCTCATTTTACTAAGTCTTGGTATCATTTCGGAATACATTTTCAGAATTTATGAAGAAGTGAAAGCACGACCAGGCTATTTGATAAAAAAGAAGGAATAAATCGCGTATGGGTAAGGTTTTCAAGCTTCTGGGGCAATCCTTGCCATATCCGCATTACTTTTACAGGCAAAATAAAAAATAGGCTCAAAATGAAAACGTATGCACTGCTCCTTCTAGCCGTTCTCCTTGTTGGCCTAGCATCTTGCGGCAACAACAGGAATACAACGACGGAAGCACAAATAGACTCCACAGCAAACGCGAAAACAGATTCGTTACAAGCCGCAATGAAAATGCGTAATGACAGCTTAATCAATGCCATGGCGCTGGCGAAAGCCGACAGTGCCACAAACGCAGATTCTTTAGCTAAAGTTGCCGCCTTTAATTCAGGTAAAGCAGCGAGTTCTTCTCAAACAACATCCAAGACTACAAACACAACTACGACCAAAACTACGGAAACAACTAAACCTGAATCTAACGGTAACGGTAAACCTAAAATGAGCGGGGGTAAGTAAAAAGCCTATCTGATTTTTTTTGAAAAGCCTCGTCCATACACTGTTGACGAGGCTTTTTATTGCAAAGCTCCTACACTGGATTTGGGCAGAAAAGCAAGAAACCTAAAGCCATCCAGCTCCGACAAATAGAGACGCTGATTGTTCGCTGTAATGTCAATTAGCTGGAAATCAGTCATTCGCTCGGTAAACTCTTACTACAACTATTGTAAAATTAAAACCTTATTACCAGTAAAAATCGACACCAACTCTATACAATTCCTGTGTTTTGGTAGTAAAAGATAGATTGAAATACAGAAGGAAAGCTTCGAAGCTCTATTTGTAATTTCTTTTATAAAAATCCTGATAAGGCACCATTTGTCCGTCTGCCATCAACTTTCGATAGTTATTGGCGGAAATAATAAATAAGTTATACTCGTCAGGTTTATACTCCCGAACCAAAGATTGTGAGGCTTTGAACATGGACAGGTATCGCTTTGCAGCCGTAGCATTTTTGAAAGATTTTACTACGATGATGGCATGGCCGCCAGAGAGCGGTTCTATAATGGTAGTAAGGCTATCCTCCGCAGAAGTAAACTTGTTGAAATCCCCAAGACCAGCCTTTACACCCATGGCTTTAGATTCCATCCTATTCACTGCAAAAACAAAGTAATGCGGCAACTTGGGTTGGTAGGTATAATTTTCTGGTGGCGGAAATCCTGCCGAATCAAGCGATGGTCGTCCTTGTGGTTTAATGGCACCACCTGGTTTCAAAATATTGGTGGCAATCACGGAAGAATCCCGTTTGCGATTCAGCGTATCTGCTTTTATTTTTTCGCCTACAATGCGCAATACTTCATTGGCCCAGGGCACTAAAGAATCCTTGGGACTTTCTTTGATGAATTTTTGTAGGAGCGTATCCGCTTGCTTGTATTGCGCCGAACCAGCGTAGGCTACTGCTTCCACCATTTTGAACCTGCTTGAATATTTTTCGTCGTTCGGAAATTGCCGCTTTGCATTGCGTGCTCTACCCAATACTTCGCCAAATTGCCTATCCTGAAGCAGCTTATAAGTAGTGCCATAATACTCATCTACACTCACTTTATTGGCGGTACCAGACTCTGTGGAAGATCCAGCAGCCACACCTACCAATTCTGCATATTCCGAAGTGCCAAAGTCATTTCTGATTTTAGTGCTGTACGCTTGTGCATCAGACAGTTTATTCTCTCGCAAGGCTATCAAATAGCGTAGGTAAGTGGCTTCGGCGGCGTAAGGATTCCCGGGCCAACGTCTATCCAAGGTATCCAGTGCCGTAGTAGCACGTGGGTAATCATTGAATTGCTTCACATAGGCCGTGCTCATGTCTAAATAAGCACGTTGCAGCCGATTGGTAGCTGTGGCGCGAGCTTCATCGGTGTGCGGAATATATCCCATTAACACTTCTTCAGTGGGCACGCCGTTTTCGTTCACAGCATTATTATCCGCGTCCGAACTGGAACCGCTACTACTTCCAGTATTAGCGATGCTGCCAGAGCTTGCTGCAAGCGCGGAAGCTCGACGCCAATTATCAACATTCGGTCGATCTCCCCAAATTCTTTTAAACTCTGCTTTACCTTGTTGCACCAACAATGGCGTGCTGAAATACCACGTCATTGCCGAAGGGTCGTTACTATTATTACTTCCCGCATTTGCAGCGACTGAATTGCCCGCATTTTCAGCTTGGAAGGCACTATCTGCTTTTTGCTTTTCCCAAGCACGAATAAAGCGCTTCACCACCAATTTTTGTTCTTTTTCCGAAAGAGCCCCAAGTGCTAAAAGGCTGTCTTGAACGTGGATAATATTTGCAGGCTCGGCCACTTTATCCACTAAGGCCACTCTACTCGTTGCGAGCATTACACTACTATCTTCCGGTGCATATTGTGCAAAGTGTGCTGCACTATCGTATGCCGTCTTTGCATTGGGATAATCAGCCAGATTGAAGTAAATATTGCCTAGTGCTGCAAAGGAAACGGCCTTTTGCTTTTTGGTGCTTTTTGCGGAATGAATACCATCCTCGAGGTATGAAATTGCTCCTTTTGTATCACCACTATTTGCCGCCAGACGACCTAAAATGTAATATACTTGCTCGTAGTAAGTTCTGAATTTCCCATCGTTCAGCATGCTTTTCAAGGACGCTATAGCGGCAGTCTGTACGCCTCCACTTTGCATTAGCGCATAAGCCCGATTGCGCCGCGCATAGAAGTCCATATCTATTTTAGGGTGCAAGTCGGAGACGAGCGAAAATTGGTCTGCGGCGATTGTGAATTGTCCATCGGCTTGTAATAATTGACCATTGAGGTAGGCTGCACGCCGACGAAGATCTACGGGTAAATTTTTATCAATAGAAACGATACTTAGTTGCTTGATGGCTTCTTTTTCATTATCTTTTTTGAGGGCAAGAAATGCCTTTTCAAGTGCGAGTCTGCCTTTAAAATTTTCTGGAAATTTCGCATCTGCACTCAGCAAATCTAGTAAGGACTCGGAGCGGTCATAATCTCCATAAGCGGTATTGGTGCGCACAAGCCAAAGCAGCCCGTCGTTCGTTGCAGGATTGCGTTTGATGATAGCTGCAATTCCCTTTTGCTGAGGTGTGACTAGGCTGGGTTCTTCTCGTTTAAACTTGCCCTTTTTCTTCGCCTTTTTCGCTGCTAAGGCTTTTTCCTTTTCGTTGATGGAAACGATGTATTTAAAGGCATTCGAGGCGTTTTCTTTATCCCCTTTATAATAGTAAGCCTTACCCAAAAGCAGGTATAAATCATCACTCCATTTGGTACGCGGGTCGTGGATT
>JBDTKK010000294.1:0-6069 GCA_039935335.1 Chitinophagaceae bacterium | reverse complement strand
GTGAATTGCCTGCGCAAAGCATCCACAAATGGTGCATAAAATTGCAGCGGCACACTTTTCACGTACATTATTTTTACTCAAAATGGAAACACAAATGGAATTGAAAGCACTCATTATTATGGGTTCGAAAACAGACGAACCAGTGATGACGGAAACAAAGAATTGGCTGACTTGGTTTGGCATCCACGGCGAAATATTCATTGCCTCGGCACACCGCACACCGGATAAGGTTAGGGAACTGATGATGACCGCCGAGGAAAAAGGCTTTGGCGTGGTGATAGCCGCAGCAGGAATGGCCGCAGCATTGCCAGGAGTTTGCGCCGCATATACTCCACTTCCCGTTCTGGGCGTGCCTTTGGACGGTGGCTTACCAGGTGGTATCGATGCACTTTACAGCATCGTACAAATGCCTGCTGGCTTACCCGTTGGCACCCTCGCCGTGGGCAAAGCAGGTGCACGGAATGCAGCAGTATTGACCGCAAGAATTTTTGCCTTGAGCAATGAAAAAGTCAAGGCTCGCCTCGCGGAATTTCAAGCCCAGGAATACAAGATTTCCTAAACAACTATTGGCATCATTTTCTCTCTTCATTTCAAAACCAAAAACCAAGCACCTTGACAGAAGCCATCATCAGCCTAAACAGAGTTGATCCGATTGAGTTTTTCGGTATCAACAACAGCAAATTTGATTTGCTCAAGAAGCGATTTCCTCTTCTTAAAATCCTCTCAAGAGGCCAACAGCTCAAGCTTTCGGGACAACCCGAGGAAGTGACTAATGCTCAAGAACGCATTGGCCATGTATTGAAATATTTGGAGCGAAATGGGCATCTTAGTGAGCAATATTTTGCACAGATTCTCGGCGATGATGAGGGCATGGAAACGCCCACTTACGATGAAACTGTCGGCAACGACATCTTAGTATTTGGCCCCAACGGCAAGGTGATTCGCGCTAAGACGCAAAACCAAAAATTGATGGCGCAAGCCTCCGAGAAAAACGATATTCTCTTTGCCCTCGGCCCAGCCGGCACCGGTAAAACTTATACCGCTGTTGCCCTCGCTGTCCGAGCTTTAAAAAACAAAGCTGTTCGGAAGATTATCCTCACCAGACCAGCAGTAGAAGCAGGAGAAAACTTGGGCTTCCTTCCTGGAGATTTAAAGGAAAAGATTGACCCATACTTACGTCCGCTTTATGATGCCCTTGATGACATGCTGGCACCGGATAAGCTCACTTATTACATGGCCAACCGCATCATAGAAATCGCACCTCTGGCCTATATGCGCGGTCGAACTTTAGATAATGCCTTCATCATTTTGGATGAAGCACAGAATGCTACCGACCTGCAATTGAAAATGTTCTTGACACGGATTGGGCCTTCGGCCAAAGCAGTAATTACGGGCGATATGACCCAAGTGGATTTACCCAAAAACCAACAATCAGGTCTTCGAAAAGCTACTAGAATTCTTAGAAATGTAGAAGGCATAGCGCACATCGAATTGGATGAAAGTGATGTAGTGCGACACAGGTTAGTGAAGCAAATTATCCGCGCTTATGAAAAAGAGCAAACTCGCGAAGAAGAATTGAAGGAAAAGCGGGAAGCGCGGCCTGTGGGGAATCGGGAAGTCTAAGGTTTTTTAGACTGGTTTTTGAAGAAATAGCCTCGAGTGGTCGAGGCTATTTTTTTGGGGAAATTTCACCACGGAGACACAGAGTCACAGAGTTTCACGGAAAATCGAGTCCTTAGATTGAAAAGTATGGAGAACACAGATTACATCAAGTTGATGTCCTATTCCGGCCAATTATTTGCAAGGATTGTTCAGAAAATCCAGTGTGGCGCGGTCATAACTGCTATACATGATGTGGTTGGAATGGTATCGAGCATCAAGCCTTCGGTCTCCAAACAGTGCGATGAAAACCCTTACAGCGGACATTTTACCTTTTGACTTTTACCTTTTACCTTATTCACGGCTTACCTTTGCGCTCCTTATGAGCGACGAAATCCGCCACGAATGCGGGCTGGCCTACATCCGGCTTCGGAAACCACTCACTTATTACTACGAAAAGTACGGCACAACCATGTGGGGGCTCAACAAGCTCTACCTACTCATGGAAAAGCAACATAACCGAGGGCAAGATGGCGCGGGTATTGCTTCTGTAAAACTTGATGTCGCTCCGGGCACGCAGTTCATGTATCGCCAACGGCAAAGTGGTGCAGCAGCCATTACTACTATTTTCCAAAATTTAGGTAGCGAAGTTTCGGAACTTGAGAAGATGTATCCGGACATCAGGAAGTATCCAAAACTGCTGAAAGGCTACCTGCGCTTTATGGGCGAAGTGTTGATGGGGCATTTGCGTTACGGCACACAGGGTAAGAATAACGTGGACTTCTGCCACCCATTTTTCAAACCGAATATCTCTCCCGTCCGCAACCTCATGATGGCGGGGAATTTCAACCTCGTCAATACCGATGAGCTTTTTCAGATTCTAGATGAACATCCTACCACCACCATGCGCGAAAGCGACCTCGGCGCGATGATAGAAATTGTGCATTATTACCTAACCCTTGCCGACGATACCAATCCAAATTCCCTCAATCTGGAAGGCGTATTGAAACAAGCTGCTTCTCATTTTGATGGTGGTTATGTCTGCGGTGGTTTGGTGGGCAATGGGGATTCTTTTGTGCTCCGCGACCCAAATGGCATTCGTCCTGCATTTTATTATGAAGATGAAGAAGTGGTTGTCGCGGCATCCGAGCGTCCGGCTATAATGACCGCCTTCAATGTTTCGATTGATAATGTACACGAATTGCAGCCCGGCCATGCGATTATTGTCAACAAAGACGGTGAATTTTCTAACCTCGAAATCTTAGCGCCGCGCAAACTCGCGGCTTGTTCTTTTGAGCGGATTTATTTCAGTCGCGGATCTGATGCGGATATTTACAACGAGCGTAAGCAACTTGGCCGCAATCTCGCGCCCCGCGTGCTTGTAGCTATTGAAAACAACCTAAAAGACACAATAGTTTCTTTCATTCCCAACACTGCTGAAACGGCTTATTTTGGCTTGATCAAAGGCCTTGAAGCCTGGCTCAATGAAATCAAGCTCGACCGATTGAATCGCAAGCGCGACACCATGACCGATCAGGATGTTTTAGACCTGTTGAGTCGGCGGGTGCGGATCGAAAAGATTGCAATAAAGGACGTGAAGATGCGCACCTTCATTACCGAAGAGGCGAGCCGCGCGGAGATGGTGCAACACGTATATGACATTACTTATGGGACTGTGCGCGATGGCATTGATAGCATTGTGGTGATAGATGATAGCATAGTTCGCGGTACGACGCTGCGCGAGAGTATCATCAAAATGCTGGACAGATTAGGCCCGAAGAAAATTATTGTTGTTTCCTCCGCGCCACAGATTCGTTACCCTGATTGTTATGGTATAGACATGAGCAAAATGGGCGATTTCATTGCCTTTCAGGCAGCGATTGCTTTGCTAAATGATACCGACCAATCCAGCATCATCAAACATGTTTATTACGAATGCAGGCAGGCTGCGGATAGTAATACGCTAGACAAGCAAAACTTTGTGCAACAGATTTATGCTCCATTTACAGCTGACGAAATCAGCGCGAAGATTGGTGAACTCTTGAAACCTGCCGATACCAGAGCGGAGATTGAGATTATCTATCAAAGCCTGGACGGGCTACACGCTGCCATTCCAAACCATCCGGGAGATTGGTATTTTACAGGGAATTATCCTACGCCAGGCGGTGCGAGGGTGGCTAATCGGGCATTTATGAATTGGATGGAGCGGAAGGAAGGGAGAGGGTATTGAGGGTAAACTCAACGAATATTGTGGGCGATACATTTCCTAAGGCACGGCCAATCACTTAATTTTCTTATCTTTATTTCCAAAACAGTAGGTTATGCGTAGGCTAAACATTGCAATTTCCGACCTTGAATATGAGAAATTCGGAATAAAGGCAGAGGACATCTCTTTTACGGAGTTTGTAGATATAATAATCCGTGAAATTAGTAGGCAAGACCTACGGAAATCTGTTGAGCTGTCAGAGCGATACGGACTCTCAAGAATGACGATGGACGAGATTTCGGCAGAGGTAAAAGCTGTTAGGAGAAATAGTCACCTAATTTAAGCAAGGCGTTTCCCCCGTCAACCTGAACTTGTTTCAGGTTCTATTGAGTTGATAGATGCTGAAATAAATTCAGCATGACGAAAAAAATGCCGAAATAAATTCGACAACCTGTCCTGAACTCGTTTCAGGATGACGACTCGAAAATGATTATCGTTGGCTGTCAATTTTAGGCGTTCAGTTAATATAGCACGTACAAATCGCTCTATAAACGACACGTGCTTCTCTAAACTATTTCCTAACTTTGAACCAAAGTGCTGCGATGAATACTAAACTCACCTTAACCATCGAGCAAACCATCATAGAAAGGGCTAAAAAGTATGCTCAAAGTAAAAACAGGAGTTTATCGGGTTTGATTGAAAACTATCTCAAGGCATTGACGAAAGAGGAAACTATCAGCAATGTGGAAACCTTCCAAAATGTAAAGGCGCTGAAAGGGTCTTTTAAGTTGCCTGAAAATTTTGATTACAAAAAGGAGCCTGGCGACCGTTTGTCCGAAAAGTATTTGTAATGACCTCGATTCTAATTGATACAGACGTAATTCTTGCAGGAAACCAACAATTGAGATGGTTCAGTTCGGCGTTTCGTTTTTTGTCGTTTGTAAATGGATAAGTTGCGCCAATACGCTGGAACTGGTTGGATTTGCGTGATGGGATTGCGTATATTTGGGAGTTATAGGGCATTTAAAAACGACACTAACAAACATTGGGAACATGGAATACAGCTATAAACGGCAACGACTCTTTTCTTGAAATCTATCAAAATTTCTTTGACTTATATAACCAAGGACAAAAACCTGTTGACATTTCAAAGCAACTTCAAGAAGATTTTAAAGATATGTTCAATGATTATGACGACAGGAATAATAGTTTATTTGGACTGGCTTTAGCACAGTGGGAAACAAAATCCTTAGACCCGGCAGTTTTTACACAAGTAAAAGAAATTATAGAAAAAGGAAATGATCTCGTGGTTTGGAGAGAACTTGACGCAGACGAAAAGATAATAAAAAAGCGACAAACTGTTCTTGAAAAATTCCTCATAAAAATTTCGACAGAAAAAGAAAAACCAAAACGGAGAGTTCGACAAAAATTTAATTTTACTTCAAGTGAAATTATAAAAATTATAGCGCCTGACAACAAGAAATTTTTCGAGATAAGTGAGAATTATACAAACGGGGTATACGAACAAACTGGCTCTGGAATAACTTGGAGCACTGGTGGCGGCTCTGTGTTTTATTTTACAGGACAGGGACAGTTTGTTACAGCACGTTGGCTTGACAATCAAACATTGGAAGTAACTCACGACAAGAAAATTATCTTCACCAAGAAAGACGAGACATTTTTTTATTGTGGTGACCAAGGAATTGTAATTTACATTCCGAGTGACGACCAAAACGCCCTATAACATTGGGTTTGGCAATAGCAGGGCTGAAGTGCATTTCATCAGCTTTTGTACTTCTATCATCGGTAGTCCGGGCTGAAATTTCTTTGTTCAACTTTTAGTTCTTAATTTCATCTTTGGTAATTCTATTGGGCTGACGTTCGGGCGGAAGAATATAAATTCCCCTGCCATCGCCAAGCCCCGAACGTAAGCAGCCATTTTAGGGCGACACTCTCCAGAAGAAAAAATTTTCAAAAGCTCGCTTCGTGTTCCATTATTCGTTAACTTTGACCGAACAACAAAATGGAACGGATACGGCAGGTTATTTACTACAAAAAATATTTCCTTGACTTTTTTGACCAACAAACGACAAGAGTTAAGGAAAAGATTGACCACGTCCTATTTGTTGTAACAGTTGCTGAAAGAATACCAAGGAAATTTTTCAACATTTGGAAGGAACAGACGGACTATATGAAATACGAGTTGAGTTTCAGGGAAACATTTACAGAATATTCTGCTGCTTTGACGAAGGACAAGTAATTGT
>JBDTKK010000293.1:0-3072 GCA_039935335.1 Chitinophagaceae bacterium | reverse complement strand
TAACAGAAGTAACTCCTTCTCTCTCCGATTTTGCGTTTTTTCTTTACGACCTTGTGTGGAACGAAGAAACACAGGTATATCAGCTCAAATTGAATCGGACTGTTTATACACAATTCGCTATTGCGCTCGAGCAAATTGCGAACTTTGAAGCTGGGGATGAAGGGGTGTTTAAACATTTGCTACAGCAAAAACTTGATTCGAAGAGAAATGGAAAAGAAGACCAAAGCTCCAATGCCGTCAATTAATATCGTTGAGGAACAACTGACACTGTATGGTGATGTCGAGAAATTGCCCAGCAAAACGATAGTCAATGTTTCATCAGTTCCCCAACGTAGCCCATTTAGATACGCTGGTGGCAAGACTTGGTTAATACCCGAAGTACGAAAATGGTTAACGCAAGCGGATGAGCCCGTAGCTACTCTGCTTGAACCATTTGTAGGTGGTGGCATTGTTAGCCTTACCGCAGTTGCGGAACATCTTGCAGAAAACGCAGTGGTGGTGGAACTTGACCAAGAAGTTTACGCTGTCTGGGCAACGATGTTGGGTGCGGATAATGCCTGGCTTGCTAACCGTATCTACCAATTTGACCTTAATGCTACAAACGTAAATAACATTACCACGAAGCAATGGGATACACTAAGAGAAATAGCCTTTGCAACCATTATCAAAAACAGAACTTTCCATGGTGGTATCCTTGCAAAAGGTGCTGGTTTGCTTAAAAATGGAGAGAACGGCAAAGGGCTTGCCTCACGCTGGTATCCTAAAACACTGCGCGACCGAATTGAAGCAATAGCTCCCTTAAAGAACAAAATTGTAGCGTGTCATGGAAACGCCTTCGATTTCCTGAAACAATATTCAGACGATTCGGATTGCTACCATTTCATAGACCCACCTTACTTTCAGGCGGGTAAACGGCTTTACACCCATTTTGATATTGACCACGACAAGTTGTTTAGGCTGGTGGCTGGCTTAAAAGGCAAGTACTTATTGACCTATGACAATAATCCGCAAATAAATGCGCTGGTCAAGAAATACAATTTGCAGAGTAGAACAATTCCGATGAAAACAACACATCATTTGCAAAAAGAAGAATTGTTGATTTCGGATAATTTTGATTGGTTGTAAAATGTTTTCGTTGCTAGACGGAGACTGTGAAACGGCGGGGGAAACAGGAGTAAAAAACACACCACTACAGCCCTGTAGGGTCAACGGTTTGGTAGGGTCAAAGAATAATTATTATTAAAGGTGGACGAGTGCGGACACGTGCCACGGCGAAGAAAAGTATGGATGGCCATCGTCAGAATCAATTAGTGATAGTAAGACTAGTGCTGGGTTAGATAGAACAGACGACATAAAAAAGGGAATCTATCAAGTACTTAAAATCGGAACGAAATATAAGAATAAGAACATTAGAACTGCACTGATTTCAAACCTACCGGCCATTCGGCATGGCGAAATCTATATAGAACCCTTCGTCAATATGCTTTGGGGGATGGAAAGTGACTTAGTTTTTGAGCAAGAAGTAAGCTATTTGAAACGAGATGACTTACGGCACGTTTTTGATTTCACTATTTATTTGACGGATTCAATTATCAAAAACAAAGAGCAATGATCGAAATTCCAAATCATAGTACTAGAGAATATTCCGGCATCGTGCTAGAGCGAATTAAGCATTTGAAGCCCGGTGGAAAAATGGGTGACTTGCCCAAACACTTGCAACATGAGAGCTTTGAAAGAAAGGGAGAAAAAAACACTGGCGGTCCAAATATGAGATTGTTAAGACTTGAAAAAGATAAACCGTCACTAACTGTTACCGCTTTTGTGTTCAATAAATTTGTTCACCCAATTCAGAATCGTTATATCACTGCTCGAGAAGCTGCTTGCCTACAAGATTTTCCAAATGATTGGGTTTTCAAAGGGACAATGGGAGAAATTCAAATGCAAATAGGAAATGCTGTTCCTGTAAAACTTGCTACAGCCATTGCCGAATCAGTTGCTAAATATTTCGCTAGGAGGAATAGCGGCGGTTTAAAATCAATTGCTTCTTACTTTTCTGGAGCTGGCGGCTTGGATTTGGGCTTTGAAAATGTCCAAAATTCATCGGTTTCTTTTCAAACAAAATTCTGTACTGATATTGAGGTATGCACTCAAGCGACTATTAATGCCAATAGACCGGATTGGAATTTTCGTTTAGCAGATATTCGGAACCTTAGTACAGCCGATGTGATATCTGCAATAGGCACAAACCCAGATGTTATTATTGGCGGCCCTCCATGCCAACCATTTAGCGTTGCAGGTAAACAGCGAGCAATAACCGACCCACTCGGAAAACTGTATTCTGATTTCATTGGGCATGTCGCTAGTCTGCTGCCGTCAATCGTTGTGATGGAAAATGTTTATGGCATGGCACAGGTTAAATCGGTGGATATGATTGGACTAATTTACAAATCATTTTCTGATATCGGCTATAAGGTTACTCACCGAGAACTTTTAGCGGCGGACTATGGTACACCACAAAGAAGACGCAGATTGATTTTTATTGCCTCAAAAGACCTCCATAATTATCAATTCCCTGAACCAACTCATTGTGAGTCACTAAATCTTTTGGGGTTACCTGTGTACAACGGTGCGGGGGATGCTATTCTAAAACTTCCTAATCCAAGGTGCATAAAATAGTGTTTACTGGTGTCCGTCACGCAACGCGAAATTTGTAACCTCGCAGCGCAGGATTTACAATCCCGCGCAACATGGTCGCGGATTTGTAATCCGCTCTAAAATCAAGCTCTAACCAATGCCCCACACCCACCCCATCCTCTCCGAAATCTTCAAGTTTTACAAAGCCCGCTATCCTTTCGAGTATTTCTACCACAAGCTCCTTTCCAACATCGAAAGTGAGCCGGAAAACTACACAAGCAACCCACGTTTTCTGCAAGGTTTTGTGCATCATCCTTTACCGCTGCATTCGCCAGAATCCGCTCCTGGTATGGTTCGTATAGATTTGCCAGTATGGTTTGGGCATCCGTCTTCGGCTAAGAGAATCATGATTTTGGGGAGAGAACCAGAAGTCTTCCG
>JBDTKK010000292.1:0-11607 GCA_039935335.1 Chitinophagaceae bacterium | reverse complement strand
GGAAGGTACATTTGTCTGCTTGCTCATCAATCAGCATGCTGGTTGGCTTTCCTGCGCCATGACCTGCCTTGGTTTCAATGCGTATGAGAACAGGATTCTCGCAGTTTTGTGCGGCTTGTAATTCGCTTGCAAATTTGAAGGAGTGTGCGGGAACAACCCTGTCATCATGGTCGCCGGTCATCACTAGGGTAGCGGGGTAGCAAGTGCCTTTACGTACGTTGTGGTCCGGAGAATATTTCAAGAGATACTCAAACATTTCTTTGCTGTCTTCAGCAGTACCATAATCATAAGCCCATCCTGCTCCGGCTGTAAACTTGTTGTAGCGAAGCATATCTAAGACGCCAACCTGTGGGAAAGCAACCTTGAAATATTCAGGGTGTTGTGTAATCGTTGCACCAATCAAAAGACCACCATTAGAGGCACCGGAAATTGCCAAACGTTTGGTGTCTGTGTATTTGTTGTTTACTAAATATTGAGCGGCCGCAAAGAAATCATCAAACACATTTTGTTTGTGGAGTTTGATACCCGCATCATGCCATTTGTCGCCATACTCGCCACCACCGCGGATATTAGCCACGGCATACACGCCTCCAGCTTCCATAAATGAAAGGTTGGAAACAGAGAATGAAGGTGTGATGGAAATGGAAAAACCTCCGTAACCGTACAGCATTGTAGGATTTGTACCATCAAGCTTCATTCCTTTTTTAAAGGTGATGATCATCGGCACTTTTGTTCCATCCAAAGAGTTGTAAAACACTTGCTTGCTTTCGAACTCTGCTGGATTGAATTTCACCGCTGGTTTCTTGTAAACGTTTGTTTTTCCGCTGGCAATATCGAAATGGAAAATGGTAGGAGGATAGATGTAGGAAGTAAAGGAATAATACAGGTCGTGCTCCTCTTGTTTTCCGGAAAATCCACTTGCAGTACCCAAGCCAGGAAGTGCAATTTCACGCTCCATTTTTCCCGATGTATTATACTGGTAAACCTTGCTGACAGCGTCTTTCAGGTAATGCGCATAGAATTTTCCGCCGCAGGTTGAGATGCTCAACGGGAATTCTGATTCAGGAATGACATCCACCCAATTTTTGGGTGCTGGATTGGCAGCATCTACAGCTACAAGACGCTTGTTAGGCGCATCGCGGTTGGTGATGATGAAGAGCTTTCCGTTCTTGCTCCAAACTACATCTTGCTCATTTTCAAAACCAGTAACGATAGGCGTAATCGGCGCTCTTTCCATTGTTAGGTTTTGGATATAGAGTTCGTTTCCGTAAGTCGCATTTGCTGCAGTAATGACAAGAAAGTTTTGGTCTTCGGTCACGCTACCGCCAATGTATCGGCGTGGAGTTTCTTCGCCGCCAAAAATCAAGCCGTCTTCGCTCTGTGGGGTTCCCAGCTTATGATACATCAGTTTATGATGGGAAGTCTGTGCGGTGAGAATGCTACCTTTTGGCTTGTCATAAGTACTGTAAAAGAAGCCATCATTTCCTTTCCAGGCAATGCCGCTGAATTTCAAATCGGTCATGGTTTCGCCAACTTGCTTTTTCGTTTTGGTGTTCATGATAAAAGCCTTGTTCCAGTCGGAGCCACCTTCTGAAATCAGGTAAGTACACAGCGAACCATCTTTAGTAAAAAAGATTCCTGCCAAGGAGGAAGTGCCGTCTTTGGAAAACTTGTTCGGGTCTAAGAAAACCTCTGCTGTTGCTTTTCCATTTTGGCGATAGAGTATGGACTGGTTTTGGAGGCCATCATTCTTGTAGTAGTAAGTGTAGCCGCCTTCATGAAAAGGCACGGAATATTTCTCATAATTCCAGAGTTCTGTTAGGCGCTTTTTTATTGCTTCGCGGAAGGGGATTTGCTTCAAATACCCATCCGTTACTGCATTCTGTGCCATAACCCAACTGTGTGTTTCTTCAGAGCGGTCGTCTTCCAGCCAGCGATAAGGGTCAGCAACAGCGGTACCAAAAAAGGTGTCGACTTGTGCATCGGTTCTGGTAGTGGGATAAGTTCCTTTAAAGGCTGCTGGAGATTGCGCGGTAGCGGTCATGGATATAAAAACTAAAGGCAGGAGAATGCGTTTCATAATAGTGTGTCAGTTTGTGTGAAAATACAGAATTCCGTTGCGGGTATCTCTTAAGAAGGCCTATTCAAATACGGCAAGTGTGTAGCTACTTTTTCCTTTTTGGATGAGGATGTAGCGGTCATTGAGTAAGCTTGATTCATCGAGTTTAAAGTCTGCATTCACCTTCTCTTTGTTGATGGAAATGCCATTGGATGCGAGCATTTTTTTGGCTTCACCGCGAGAGGGAAGAATTTGTTGGTCAGCCAGAAAAGTGGTCAGGTCAAGACCTTCTTTCAAAGATTCATGAGAGGCCTTTACTTGAGGTACGCCCTCCATCACTTCCAATAATTGAGCTTCGTTCAAGGCTTTCAGTGCTTCAATAGCTTTGTTGGAAAAGAGAATTTCAGAAGCTTGTTGCGCGAACTTTAAATCTTCTTCCGAGTGGACTAAAATGGTCAATTCTTCGGCCAAAGCTTTTTGCAGCAAACGTAGGTGTGGCGCGGCTTCGCGGGTTTCTATCAACGCTGCAATTTCTTCAATTGGTTTGAATGAAAATATCCAAACCATGCGTGTAGCATCGGCATCGGCGAGCTTCAAAAAATATTGATAGAATTGGTAGGGTGAAGTACGTTTCGGGTCTAGCCAAATGGTGCCACTTTCTGTTTTGCCAAACTTGGTACCATCGCTTTTGGTAATGAGCGGACAGGTAAATGCGAAGGCTTCGCTGCCACCTTTTTTGCGAATGATTTCTGTGCCTGTCACGATGTTGCCCCATTGGTCGGCACCACCCATTTGCAGTTTCACGCCGCGCGTTTTGTTGAGGTGGAAATAGTCGAAACCTTGAATGAGTTGGTAAGTAAATTCTGTAAACGACATGCCAGTTTCCATGCGGTTCTTCACG
Organism: Chitinophagaceae bacterium; assembly: GCA_039935335.1. GTDB lineage: Bacteria > Bacteroidota > Bacteroidia > Chitinophagales > Chitinophagaceae > UBA1952. The sequence goes on along the minus strand of JBDTKK010000292.1, from coordinate 8,647 downwards.
GAATCTTTGCTCATCATGTAGGCGATGGTGATATGCTTGCCCACATCTCGTACGAAATCGAGGAAGGAAAAATCCTTGAACCAATCGTAGTTGTTTACAAGTTCGGCGGCAGTTTCACCTCTATCGAAGTCTAGGAATTTCCTAAGTTGCTTTTCGATTCCGGCGCAGTTTTTCCGAAGAGTTTCTTCGTCGAGTAGATTGCGTTCCGTACTTTTTCCACTGGGGTCTCCAATCATACCCGTGGCGCCGCCAACAAGTGCAATTGGTTTGTGCCCGGCACGCTGAAGCCGCATCAGGAGCGTGATTGGGAGCAAATTGCCAACGTGCAAGCTTTCAGCCGTTGGGTCGAAACCGACGTAGCCGGAAGTAATTTCTTTGGAGAGTTGTTCTTCGGTGCCGGGGATAATATCTTGGATGAGGCCGCGTGTGCGGAGCTCGGGGATGAGGTTATTCATGTGTTGCTGGAAACGTTGCGAAAATAGATTGACTGCCGTTGTGGAGGTATAGTGATTTGCTTTTCGATTTAGGAAGGCAAGATGGTTTGCTGATTGGAGAAAGTATCACGTGTAGGATAGAAGCAGTGGCGACAAAGCAGGAATGTTGTCGCTTTGGTTTAGCAGCAAGGTTCGTTGACGAATGGAACTGGATTGGCGGGCATCGCTCTTGGCAGAGCCGAGACCAGTTTGACTTGCTGAAACCTATAGGATGTCACTGTTCTGATTCTGCCCAAGTGTATAATCCCAAAAGCTTGATTCGAACTTGTTTTTGCTCTTTTTTGCTAAGATTTAAACTGATTTTAGTTGTCGCAGAATAGTTGCTGAAAGTCTTACCACCATCTTGAGAAATAGCGATTGGTGCATCAAAATCCAACACTGCATTTCCCCAGAAAAATGAAAGCGTTTTGCCAATCAATTTTTGGTGCAGTTCGGGAATTATCGTGCTGCGCAAATATTGATCGAAGAAGGGCTTCAAATCCTTGCCTACAAAGCGACTGATGTAATCTTCCACTTCTTTTGTTGTAACAATTTTGTGGTAGAAATCCTTGTTCAGGCCGCGCAATAATTCCCGAAATTTTACATCATCATTCAGCATTTGCCGAATCATAAAAACAACCGCCGAACCTTTATCATAAATATCCGATGAGCCTTCATTATTCACACCATAATCGCCAATAAGCGGACGGTCGTTTTTAATGTTCTTCCACTCGCCCATGGTATAGGCCGTGCCGGCATCTTTCCCTTTTATCCATTCGGCAAAAAGTGATTCCACATAGGTCGCAAAGCCTTCGTGAATCCAGTTGTCAGCTATGTCTTGCGCGGTAATGCTATTGCCAAACCACTCATGTGCGCTCTCATGAATGATGATGAAATCAAAGCTCAAGCCCACGCCAGTACCGCTTCTATCCCGACCGAGATAACCCATTTTATACTGATTGCCGTAGGCCACTGCACTTTGGTGTTCCATACCTAAGTAAGGTGCTTCTACCAGCTTGTAGCCATCTTCATAAAAAGGATAAGGCCCCAGCCAATATTCATAGCAGCGCAGCATTTCCTTCACGACCGACCATTGTTTTCTGGCTTTAGCTTCGTTGTATTTTAAAGGATAAAAGTCGAGGTCTAGAACGCCTTTTTCACCCCGAAGTGTGTCGTGCCAATGGGCATAATCGCCGATGTAGAAGGTTACGTCGTAGGTGTTGATGGGGTTTTGGACGTGCCAGAAATGTATGTCTGCAACCCACTTCGTAGCAATTCCTCCGGTCACTGGGTCTTCCTGAATAATAGAATCTCCATCCGTAAATCTGCCATTACTAATGATTTTATATGGGTTCCTTTCAAAAGATTCTTCAACCCAAAATTGCATCCCTCTATCCGGTTCATCGCCCTGATAATCTTTACAAGGCCACCAAACACTTGCCCCCAAACCTTGACACGCAACCGCTATCCATGGCTTGCCCAAGCTGTCTTTTGTCCATATAAGACCCCCGTCCCAGGGTGGATTCTTAGCAATTCGGGGCTTGCCCTGGAAATTCAACTCTATTGAATATTCGCCGCCAACTTTATAGGCTTGATTGGGTTTAGTAATCCAGTAAACATTTCCTTCTCGCACAAATGGGTTCGAGAAGGGCTGCGGGCAGTCGACACATGCGTGTGGCATTTCTAGTTCCATCCCTTCCTGCAAATCAATTTGCATGCTATCGCGTGGAGGCGCAATGACTTTAAAGGTCATTGCGTTTGTTCCGGAAATGGTTTTCGTAGCGGTGTCAATGTTGATTGTCAAGTCATATTTAACCACATTCCACCAATCCCGTCCGCGTCCATTACTGCCGCGTAGCGTGTCCTGATGCGTGTAGCCAAAACCGAAAAAGGGCTGAACTAAGACGATGAAAAGAAGCAGAAATCGGAAGGCTGGTTTCATGAAATTGCAAGGTAACTAAGATGTTTTTGTTTTGGCAATCTGAGGATTGCCTACCATAAGCACTTAGACTGGGGTTTAAGCGCAACAGATAGCTAAGATGTTTTTGTTTTGGCAATCTGGGGATTGCCTACCGTAAGCACTTAGACTGGGGTCTAAGCGCAACAGACCGCAACATGGCGAGTGAAAGGAGCAGAATTCGGAAGGCTAGTTTCATGGAATTGCAAGGTAGCTAAGATGTTTTTGTTTTGGCAATCTGGGGGTTGGGGTATAAGCTCAACAGCGATGAAGCTTGTTTTTTGAGAGACTACAGGCAAAGCATATTATGTTTGGGTTAAGTAATTAGAAAGACAGTTTTTGAAGACATAATTGACCTTATTTTTGGCTCGAAATGCGAATCCTTCATATTTTCTCCGGAAATGTCTTTACCGGTGCAGTAGAGCATGTCGCGGAATTGGCGGAGCAGCAGAGGTTGAACGGCGATACCGTTTGGCTAATGGCGGATGCTGGGCAGGAGCATCGCGCGGGGAATTATATCCAGCAGCCCATTTCTAACCGCAATTATTATGTAAGGTTGAAGAACATCCTTGCCATTCGGAATCAAATCCGAGACTTGAAGCCCGATGTTATTCATGCTCATTCTCGGGCGGCAAGTTGGGTGGCCAAACGTGCGTGTCAAGACTCTAAAATTGCTTTGATTTCTACGGTGCATGGGCGGCAGCATATCCATTATTCTTCTAAGAAATTTAATGATTATGGCGATGAAATTATTGCCATTTCTCAAGGTGTCCGCGACCATCTCGTAGAGGAATTAAACAAAAATCCGCTGCGAATCCATGTTATACCCAATGCGCTGACATACAGCAAAGAAATTTTGCCGCTTCCTATAAACCCAGTATTGTCGCTAATTGGTAGGCTAAATGGCCCCAAGGGAAAAGAAGCTGTTCGTCTGATGCGCGAAGTTTTCCCCGAATTGCTTTCTGCTCACCCCGAATTAGATATTGTGTTGGTCGGGGATGTTGCATCGCAAGAAGACGGAAATTCTGCTTGGGCTATATTGGAACAAAACTTTCCGGGAAGGGTTACGAAAGCAGGGTTTGTCGATGATATTCAGGCTTATGTGGATGCCTCGTCTGTGGTGATAGGTGCCGGCAGGGTAGCACTTCGCGCTTTGGCATCAGGCAGGCCGGTGCTAGCTTTAGGAGAAACGGAGTTCTGTGGTTTGGTGACAATTGAGAATTTCGACCAAGCTCTTATCTCTAATTTTGGCGATAATGGACCTACAGAAACTTGGGAGGCTTCGGAAGTGATTGCGGCTTTCAATCTGGCGCTGACAGCTACTGGAGATCAAGAATTACTTGCATCTAAGGTGAGAAATTCCTTTTCTCTTGCCGAAAAATGTGCCGAAATTAAAGTAATTTATCTCAAAGCGAGAATGCGTAAGCTTGTACCGGATTGGCTGCCTGTTTTGATGTATCATAAAGTCCCGAAAAAGCCCATTGATTCGCCGCATAGAATATTTGTAACCCGCGAAAACTTCCAGCGGCACATGAATCTTCTACGCATTTTCAATAGAACTCCAGTTACGTTTGAAGATTATTTTGCGCTGCGCAATGGTGAAATGAGTTTGGAGCAATGGCCAAAGAATCCTGTTGTATTAACTTTTGATGATGGCTATCTGGATAACTTAACCAATGCGCTTCCTATTTTAAAAGCGAAAGGATGGAAGGCTACTTTGTTTGCTTTAGTCGATAGGACGCAAAAAGAAAACTTTTGGGATGAAGCCGAGCGAGGCTTAGAAACCAGTAGATTGATGGACGCAGAAGACTTGCAAAAAATGCGCAATGAAGGTTGGGAAATTGGCGCTCATACTTATACGCACAAACATCTTCCAGAACTGATCAACGAAGAACTAAAGCATGAAATATCAGATGGGAAGCATGACCTTGAAGCAGAATTGAAAACACAAATTCTTGGCTTCGCTTATCCATATGGTGATTTTGGTATGCGGGATGAAAATATGGTAAGAGATGCCGGGTATGCTTATGCAGTGGCCACCGATAGTGGAGCATTACATCAGGAAGATAATTTATTTCGTATTTTTAGAGTGAATATTTTTCCTGAAGAAGGCTTTTTTTCCTTTTGGAAAAAGACAAGTCGCTGGTATCGGAAGTATTATTTTAAGAAGCGGGGGCGGTAGTATGTTGGGTGTAGAATAGGAGTTTTATCGAACATGGTTTGTTTTAGGGGTATCGGCTAGTAAGTAATCGGATTTCTTTATTCCAATTCTGAAGCGTAAATTTGTAAAAAGCTGGAATTATGGTATTGGTCTTAAAAAAGGGTGCTAGTAGTGAGGAAATATCCGCTTTACGGGAAAAGCTTCACAAGATGACTTCTCAAGGAGTAGATACTAAGAAGTATTGTGGTATTATCAAACTAAAGGAAGACCCGCTTGTTATTCAAAAACTAATGAGAGATGAATGGGAATAGTGTTTTGTTAGACACTAATGCGATTCTATATATATTGAATGGCGACAAAGTTCTCGCTGAATTACTCAACGGAGAGAAATTATACGCATCGATTATAAGCGAAATGGAACTCCTTAGCTTTCCCACGTTAACGATAGAGGAACGGCAAAAGATTCAAAGCTTTTTGAGTGAATTTGAAATCGTCGGAATTAGTGAAGTTATTCGTGACCAAACTATTGAGGTCAAAAAGCGGACACACTTAAAACTTCCAGACAGTATTATTGCAGCAACGGCGATAGCATTGAAAATTCCTTTGATAAGTGCTGATAAACAATTTAGAACAGTAGATGGGTTGAGCTTCATTCTATATGAACGATAAGTTGCTTTTCCGGAAATCTTGACCTAGTGCCCTAGACTGACTTTCTAATTTCCATCCCGCTCCCCTCACTTAAAATTCCTCCCGCCAAAAAATATCTCCCCCTGCACCCATTTCTTCTGCTCACCCGAAGCACCTTGCCCAGAGCGTATTTCCGGGTCTTTTTCATCTGCCCGCGATAGGGTTTGTAAAGCTTTCTGCTCTTCCTCGCTCAACTGCATCTGCTGAAGCATCCCCGTCATATCGCTGCAACGACTCGCTATCACATGCGTCACCATGCCCTCGCGCTGCACCCGTCCTTCTACCAGCAACACCGTAGCATACAAAATCGCCTTCCGGAATCGTTCAAATAATTTCGGAAATACCACCAGATTCACCACGCCTGTTTCGTCCTCCATCGTGATGAAACACACGCCGGATGCAGTACTAGGCCGTTGCCGTACCAATACCAAACCCGCTACTTTCACCTTCGCACCATTGCCTTGCAGCTCCAGATTTTTTGAAGAAAGGATCTGCATCATCATCAGCTTTTCCCGTAGAAAACTCATCGGATGCGCCTTCAGCGATAATGAGGTTGTGCTATAATCCTGTATCACATGTTCGGGCAAAGTCATCTTAGGCAAGGCCACTTCGGGTTCAAAAACACTCTCACTTGGCTGCCCTTCATACATCCCCGTCGGAATATCCTCTAAGGCCGAAACCTCCCACAAAGCCTGTCTCCTATCCAAACCCAAAGACCGGAAGGTATCGGCCTCGGCCAGTTTTATCAATGCCGCTTGTGGTAAACCCGCTTCCTTGAGCGTCTGCACGCGCAGGATTTTCTGCGTCCGCATCGCCACCAGCATCTCCATGTCTTCCTGTCTGATGCCCGACACCTGTCTGAAACCCAATCGAAGCGCATAATAATTCCCGCTCTTTTCTTCCAGAAGATTGTCCCACTGCGAATAATTCACATCCACCGCACGAACGGCCACACCATGCTTTTGGGCATCTATCACAATCTGCGCAGGCTGATAAAAACCCATCGGCATACTGTTGAGCAAGGCTGCGGCAAAAATGTCCGGATAATAGCATTTCATCCAGGCCGAGACATAAACTAAGAGCGCAAAACTCGCTGCATGACTCTCCGGAAAACCATAACTCCCAAAGCCTTCCAACTGCTTAAACACGCGCTGGGCAAAGCTTTCTTCATAACCTCGCGCCACCATACCATTCACCAACTTTCCCTGAAACTGACTCACCAATCCTTTGGCTTTGAAGGTGGCCATACTGCGCCGCAAACCATCCGCTTCGGCAGGGGTAAAACCTGCTGCCACAATCGCAATCTGCATGGCCTGCTCCTGAAACAACGGTACACCCAACGTTCTTCCTAAAATATCTTCTAACTCTTTGGACGGATAAATTACTGGCTCCTCGCCATTGCGCCGCCGCAAATACGGATGCACCATATCACCTTGAATAGGCCCAGGCCGCACCAGCGCCACTTCTATCACCAAATCATAAAAACTTTGAGGCTTCAATCTGGGCAACATCGACATCTGCGCCCGACTTTCTATTTGAAACACGCCCAGCGTATCCGCCCGACAAATCATTTCATACACCTTAGGGTCGTCTTGCGGAATATTGGCGAGGGTAAAATCCTTTTGGTAATGCGCCTTTGCGAGGTCAAAACCTTTACGGATACAAGTGAGCATACCCAAGGCCAAAACATCCACTTTCAGGAAACCGAGCGCCTCGATATCATCCTTATTCCATTCAATATTGGTACGGTTTTCCATCCGCGCATTCAGGATAGGACAAAGCTCTGAAAGCTTGCCCTGCGTGATGACAAAACCGCCTGTATGCTGCCCGAGTTGTCGGGGAAAACCAATGAACTGCCGCGTGAGCTCCAGCACCTTTTGTAAATGAAGATCCCCGGGCTGAAAGCCATATTCCGCCTGATGTTGGCCATTCTGCCATTCCTCGCCAAGCTCCCACATTGAGCTCGAAAGCCGATTGACGGCATCTACAGATAAACCCATCGCTTTGCCCACATCCCGCACCGCTCCTTTGGAATGTAACTGCGTGACGGTGGCCACGATTCCCGCTCTATCCCGACCGTATTTGTTGTAGATATATTGGATGACTTCCTCCCGCCGTTCGTGCTCAAAATCCACATCAATATCCGGTGGTTCATCCCGCGCGTCCGACATGAATCTGGCAAACAATAGCTTGAATTTAGTTGGGTCCACTGAAGTAATGCCGAGATAGTAGCACACCGCAGAATTGGCCGCCGAGCCACGCCCCTGACAAAGGATTTTCTGCTCTCGCGCAAAGCGTACAAAATCATGGACAGTGAGGAAATAGGAAGCATAGTTTTTTCTCTTGATGAAGTCCAGCTCCATGTCGATAGTCTTCTGTACTGCCTCCGGAATATCCTTCCCAAATTGAGCTTCAAGTCCTTCCCCGGTCAGCTTTTCAAGCTCCTCTTGCGGCGTGCGGCCTTCGCTGGTTATTTCTTCGGGATAGATGTATTCGAGGCTGTCCAGAGAGAATTGACAGGCTTGCGCAATGTCTTCAGTGTGCTGAATGGCTTCGGGATATTTCCTAAAAAGCCGCGCCATTTCCTCCGCTGTTTTAAGGTAACGTTCGGCATTCTGATGGAGTCGGAAACCTGCATTGTAAATCGTGCATTTCTCACGGACACAGGTGATGACATCCTGCAATTCCCTACGCTCGGCATTATGGTAATGCACATCGTTTAAAGCCACCATCGGCACGTCGTATTCCTTTGAAAGCTGCGCCAGTCGGTACAATTTCTTCGCATCATTCCCCTGATAACTGCAAATAGCACCGAGGTAAAGTTGCTCGCCGAGCGCTTGTCGGTATTCGGGAATAGTTTGCTTAAAAGCTTGTTCAAAATCAAAGGAAGTATTCAGCGTATCGGGCGGCAGGAGGATGAATTTGATGCCTTCTGCATGACGAAAAACATCGGCTTTGTAAAGCAGACAATGTCCTTTTTCGGTGCGCAGATTTCCCAGACTTAGCAAGCCGGAAAGGCCTGCGTACGCGGCTTTGGTAGTAGGGTAAGCTAAGAGCGAAGGCCCGTCAATAAGTTGCAATTGCGCCCCCGGAATGAGGCAAATGCCATGGGCTTTTGCGGCGACATGCGCCCGCACAATACCCGCGAGGGTATTGTGGTCGGTAATGGCAATTTTGGAATAGCCCAAAGCCTTCGCCTGCGCCATCATCTCTTCGGGATGAGAGGCGCCGCGCAGGAAGCTGAAATTGCTGGTTACCTGGAGCTCGATGTAGGGCATGCTACATAAAAATAAAGCTCTAATCAAGCCAAAAACTTGATAAAAGTCAATTTCTTAAGAGAATAAAGAAAGAAAGCGGCGCTTTGTATTT
>JBDTKK010000291.1:0-9657 GCA_039935335.1 Chitinophagaceae bacterium | reverse complement strand
AGTATAAGTAAATACGCACTTTTAGGTTTTTCAGAAAACCTACGGGAAGAATTAAAGCCGCGTGGGATAAGGGTTACAGCGATTTGTCCGGGGGCAACTTGGAGTAGATCTTGGTCCTCCTCCGGCATCGAGCGCGAGCGTGTGATGGAAGCCAATGATATTGCAGAGATGCTTTTTGCTACGTACAAACTTTCCGAAAAAGCAGATGTAGAAACAATTGTAATTCGGCCAATTTTAGGCGATTTATAAGCGCAAGTTTTTAAGGAGAATTTGCGCTGGGCTTGCTTTCTCAGAGTTCTAAAAGGTAATACAATTAACGGGAATTTAAACCCAAAACCCTGCGTTGTGAGTACTTATCAATATAGATTTGTGCCCCTTCGCACACAGATGAAAATGAAGCAAAACATATTCAGTATTTTCTGCCTTTCGGTATTAACCCTCGTTATTTTAGCCGTTCAAAAAGCTGAGGCTCAGAGTGTCTCCTTTTCGGCAACGGCCAGTGCGCCAAAGGTAGGAGTGCAAGACCAGTTTCAAATTTCCTTTACGCTGCAAAATGCTCAACATGTTGGTGCCATCAAGACACCCAATTTCAAGGACTTCAAAGTGCTGAGCGGGCCATTTCAATCTTCGAGTAGCAACACGGTAGTTAGCGGCAACCGGATGGTGCAGAGCCAGAGCTTTACCGTATCCTTTGTGCTGCAACCCAAGCATATCGGCACTTTCACGATTCCGCCTGCAACGGCAGGCGATGGCGCTGGGCATAACTACCAAAGCAACGGCGTAAAAATAGAGGTGGTTGCGGGTTCTATCCAGCAGACACAGCGAAACGTGGCAGGTGGAGGCGGCAGCTTTTGGGATCAAGACCCTTTTGCCAATCAAAGCCAACAACAAGCCGCGCAAGCCCAAGCCGCAGCCCAACCCAAACTCGATATTGGCAATGCCATTTTTATTAAAGTAAATGTCGATAAAAAGAACGTGAAGCTCGGGGAGCAAATAACAGCGGTTTATAAACTTTATGCCCGCATTCCCATGCAAGTAGCTATTTCCAAACTACCTTCTTTGAATGGTTTCTGGACGCAGGATTTTGACATCCCTAAACAACAAAAACCTGTAGAAGAAATTGTAAACGGGCAGAAGTATCAAACCTTTATTTTGAAGAAATCTGCGCTTTTTCCACAGCAATCTGGCAAACTGATTTTGGATGTTGCAGAAGCCGAGGGCACTGCGCATGTTCCCGTCAAAATCCAACGTAGAAGCTTATTTGACGACCCTTTTTTCAAGCAGGCATTTGGCGGCACACTAATGATGAGCGACCCGATGTTTAACGACCCATTTGGCGATGCCGGATACCAGCAAATTCCTGTTCACCTGAAAAGCCAGCCAGTTACCATTAATGTCTCGGAGCTACCAACAGAGGGAAAACCTGCGAATTTTACGGGTGCTGTTGGTGATTTTTCCATTGAAGGACAGTTGGACAAATCCGAACTCACCACTGATGATGTCGCCACTTTAAAAGTGACTATTTCCGGTAGCGGCAATCTGAAGCTTTTCACCCCGCCCGCTCTAAATCTCCCTTCCGGATTGGACAGTTATGACCCTAATATACAGGATACAATCATGGGGCGGACAACAACTATTAGCGGCGAGAAAATTGTAACCTACAGCATTGCGCCACGCAACCCCGGCAGCTACGAAATTCCACCTATTACTCTTTCCTATTACGACCCCAAAAGCAATACCTACAAAAGTGTGTCCACTCCAGCCTATCACTTGGTAGTAAAACCCGGAAGAGGCACGCCAACAATGGCATCCAAAGCTAGCAACGCCAACACTGATATTGACGATACCATCCTTTCAGCGATACCCCGACCAGCCATCGCGAACCCAATTTATTGGGGGCTTCTTGCACTCCCTGTACTACTTCTTTTCGGGGTAGGATATTATCGGAAGCGGGAGGAAGAAAACGATGCGGATACCTTTCAAAATCGGAATCGCTTGGCGAGTAAAGTAGCACAAAAGCGACTTGAGCTAGCCGGAAAATTGTTGCAATCGAATGATGCTCGCGGCTTTTACACAGAGCTTTCCAAATCATTATGGCTCTTCCTAAGTGATAAACTCAACATCCCCATTTCATCATTGAGCAAAGAGAGCGCAATGGCTGGAATGCAGGCGCAGCAAGTGCCACAGCCAGTACAACAGCAAGTAGAAAGAATTCTGGATGAGTGCGAAATGGCATTATACGCTTCGTCAGGAAATAACAGCCAAATGCAGCAAACCTTTAGGGACGCAGCAGGCATTATCACTAACCTTGAACGTACTTTGCGAGCCTCATGAAATTGCAACGATTCTTGAATACTGGTTTAGTGTTGTTATGCCTCACTGTAGGCATAAATACCCACGCATTTGCTACCACCTTGGAAGGTCTGGGCGACAGAGCATACGTTCATTCGCAATACGACAGTGCAGTAATTTATTATCAGGAAGCACTACACGCCGATAATTCAAGCGCTATCAATTGGTTTAAACTGGGCAATGCGCAATACAGGATGCGGCATTTTGGTGAAGCAGTATTGGCGTATGAGCGATGCCTCGACAAGCGGCCAAGTTTTGCAGCCGCTACAAAAAATATATCACACATTCAACAAATAATCCAGGGTGGCAAACAATACCAACCGATAGCGGTGGTACAACTTTGGCGTGCTTTAGTAGCACCAAATAAAAGTAATTTTCTAGCTTGGTTAGGATTACTGTTTGTTGCAGCGCCATTGTTACTTTTGGCTTTTGGGAAATATAGAAAATCAAAACTTACTTGGCTGTGGCCGCAAGCTGTGGTCGGTAGCATTGTTCTTGGCGTAGTGTTGTTGATTTTGAGCAGCATCGCAGCTTTTAGAAATAAACCTTCCCAAATCGGTGTCGTTATGCGTCAAGATGCCGTATTTCAAGAAACCATTAATGGTATTAGTAAAACCACTGTAATTAATCTCCCTGAGGGTTTACTTGTAAAGATTTCTGGGAAAAAAGAAAAAGGAATCCAAGTAATACTACCTGACGGACGAATAGGTCTCATACAACAATCTGATATAGCCATAGTTGAATAAAGTCAGGGTGTTTATATTCGCATCGTGTACCTCATTAAAACACCTTGGTGGCTTCCGCTTATAGCAGCAAATGGGCTGATTTGGGAAATGCCCAAAACGGAACAACCGACTGTTTACTTAAGTTTTGACGACGGACCACATCCCGTTGCCACACAATTTGTACTGGCACAATTGCAAGCTTTTGAAGCAAAAGCCACCTTTTTCTGTATAGGAAAGAATGTGGCCGAAAATCCTGAAATATTTCGGGCAATTCAAGATGCAGGACATTGCATAGGTAATCATACTCAGAATCACCTGAACGGCTGGAAAACTGGCACCGAACAATATCTCGAAGATTATGACTTGGCTGCGCTATTTATTCCATCCACAGCATTTCGTCCTCCCTATGGCCGTATTACGCGTACACAAGCGCAACGAATTCAGGCTAAACCGAGGCTTGGCAAGGTTTTTATGTGGACAATATTGAGTGGAGATTTCGATGAAAAAATATCACCTCAAAAGTGCCTGAAAAATGTCCTGAAAAGTATTAAGCCTGGTAGTATAATCGTCTTTCATGATAGCGCGAAAGCTTGGAAACGACTAGAATTTTGCTTACCACTGGTATTGGAATTTTGTAAGAATAAGAATTGGACATTAAAAGGATTGATTTAGGTCATTTAAAAGCAAAAATAGAATTCCCACCTTTCCCTGATGAATTTTATAGACACTCATACCCACCTGTATGATGACCGCCTTGACGAGAAAAGACAGGATGAACAAATCCAACGTGCTTTTGACGCAGGCGTTTCCAAGATGTATATGCCCAACTGTGCTCAATTTACCATCGCTGGAATGATGCGCATTGCCAAGGATTTTCCTGGAAAATGCATGCCTATGATGGGCTTGCATCCAACGTATGTGAAGGCCGATTTTCAAAAAGAAATGGACGCGGTAAAACAATGGTTGGGCAAAGAAAAATTTACCGCTGTTGGAGAGATTGGTTTGGATTATTATTGGGACAAAACGTTCATCGAGCAGCAGAAAATTTGCTTTGAAACCCAGATAGAATGGGCGATAGAATATGGTTTACCTATCGTAATTCATAGTCGAGAATCCACAGCAGATTGTATAGCATCCGTTCGGAAAAAAATGTCCAGTTCGCTGCGTGGTGTTTTCCATTGCTTTAGCGGAAATTTGGCCGAAGCGGAGGAGATTATTGAAATGGGATTTCTGCTGGGAATTGGTGGTGTGGTAACATACAAAAACGCCAAAGACTTGCAGGAAGCGGTGAAAAAAGTTCCGCTTACAAGTCTTGTTCTGGAAACAGACGCTCCATACCTCGCACCAATGCCTTTCCGGGGAAAAAAGAACGAGAGTAGCTTCATTCCCTTCATTGCAGAAAAGATTGCAGCGCTGCGCGGCATGAGCGTTGAAGAACTGGCCGAAGCCACAACTGCAAATGCTCAAAAACTTTTTCCGCTTTAAGAAAAAAGAATGCCCTATTTTCGCGGCCTAATTTCAAGAAAGGAGACGTGTCCGAGTGGTTGAAGGAGCACGCCTGGAAAGTGTGTATACGGGAAACTGTATCATGAGTTCGAATCTCATCGTCTCCGCTCTTTTTAGTTTAAAATTAAAAAGGCAAAAGCCAAAAGCCCACTTAATATTTTCTGTTGAGTGTTCAAATAGCTGTTCAATTTTAATACAAGAATTGCCTTGGCTTTTCTTCAATTCCGCTCCGACCACAGATACTTTGGTTTGGTGTGTATAAAAGCTCCCTATGAAATTCGGCTTTAGAATTCCCAGTATAACCAAACGAATAGCAGCCAGAACTTCGATTAAGCGGGCAATTCGGCAGAATCTTGGCCTCAAAGCTCCGAGAGGCATGGGCTGGATAACTAACCCAAAGCGATTTGCCTATAATAAAATCTACAACAAAACTTCTCGAGGTTGTCTCACTGCGGTCATTCCTTTTATTGTATTTATTGTCGCTATTATCCTTTTACTATTCAATATAACGCCATAATGAAATGCCTAAAAATTCATCCAACCCGAAAGTTGATTTTTATTTCAATAAAGAAAAATGGCACAAAGAGTTGCTGCTCCTCCGCAAAATCGCACTTTCCTGCGGCCTTGATGAGGTACTAAAATGGGGAGTGCCCTGCTATGCGATTGGTAAGAAGAACATCGTACTGATTCACGTTTTTAAGGAATATTGCGCCTATCTTTTTTTCAAAGGTTCGTTGATGGCCGACCCCGAAAATATCTTGATTCAACAGACAGAGAACGTGCAAGTTGCACGGCAAATCCGATTCACGAATACTAAGGAAATAAAAGAAAACACGGCCATTTTGAAGGCCTACATTTTTGAAGCCATCGAAATCGAAAAATCCGGTACAAAACCAGAACTAAAGAAGACTACAGAATTTGAAATGGCGGCGGAATTCCAAGCAAAATTGGATGATGATGCTGATTTAAAAACGGCTTTTGAAGGTTTAACCTCTGGTCGTCGACGAGCCTATTTACTCCACTTTTCATCCGCAAAACAAGCTAAAACCAGGGAAGCTCGCATCGAAAAATGTAAGCCACAAATCCTGAAAGGTATTGGACTAAATGATTGATTAACAACCATTTTAATCTAGTCTGCTGAATTGTAACAAATGTAACGGTACAATCCTCCAACACAACGGACATTTGCACTGAAGATTTCAAAACTCAAAACCACGAGAACAATGAAAAAGAACATGGGTCGCACCGATAGAATTGTTAGAATATTGCTTGCACTCACTATCGTCATATTGTATTTTACACATCAAATAAGCGGTAGCGCAGCAATCATTTTAGGAATTTTAGGTATCATTTTTTTAGCAACAAGCTACATAAGTTTCTGCCCCTTGTACTTCCCTTTCGGCATTTCTACGCGAAAGAAAACGGAAAAATAAAACGCTATGAATTTTTTATTAAAACACAAACTCACGCTAATCGGACTGCTCGTAGGTTCCATCGGAGGATATCTTTATTATTATTTTATAGGCTGCTCTAGCGGCACTTGCGCCATCACATCCAAACCTTTAAACAGCACACTTTATGGTGCTATGATGGGTGCATTATTATTTACCAGTTTTAAAAAAGAAAAAACAACCAAAAGCAATGAGCAATAAAATCAGCATTGTCGATGTCCGTACGCCCGGCGAGTTCATGTGTGGAAATGTAGTGGATAGTATCAATATCCCACTTCAAGAACTTCATCTTCGCCTCGAAGAAATCAAAACGCTCCCCCAACCCATTATCCTTTGCTGCGCAAGCGGTATCCGCAGCGGTCAGGCCGCCACATTTTTGCAGGGCATTGGCGTGGATTGTATGAACGGCGGTAGTTGGCTTGACGTAAACTTTAAATATCAAAACTAAAACAATGATTAATCTACTCAAAAAAATCTTCAGCTTAGGCCCTAAAACAGACTACAAGGTTTTGCTGCAAAATGGTGCGCAAATAATTGATGTACGGACAGTTGGTGAATTTCAAGGAGGCCATATTAAAGGCTCAATTAACCTTCCTTTACAGAGTTTAAACGGTAACTTTGGGAAAATCAAAAAGAACAAACCCGTCATCACTTGCTGTGCTTCCGGCATGCGCAGTGCTTCCGCTAAATCCATGTTGCTCGCCAACGGGTTTACAGAAGTACACAACGGCGGCGGTTGGGCGAGTTTGCAAAGTAAACTTATTTAATAACAGCCTTTAAAAGGCTTAAAAATCAGGAATATGACTACAGCAATCGGATTAAACAAGAAAGACAGTAAGCTTCTTACAGAAAAACTAAACGTGCTACTTGCGGATTATATGGTGTTTTATCAGAACACTCGTGGTTTGCATTGGAACATCAAGGGCGACAAGTTTTTCGAACTGCATTTAAAGTTTGAGGAACTATACAATAACCTCTTGTTGAAGGTGGATGAAATAGCAGAGCGTATTCTCACTTTGGGCACTACGCCGTTGCACACTTTCGAAGATTACCTTAGCAATTCAAGTATAAAAAGTGCGAAAGGTGTTTCTGAACCTGAACCAGCAATGAAGTTAATCCTTGATGCATTTCAAACGATTTTGGTCATGCAACGGGAAATTATCATCATTGCGCAAGAAGCAAATGATGAAGGCACAAATGCCCTGATGAGCGATTATATCCGCGAGCAGGAGAAATTGGTTTGGATGTATTCAGCATACCTAAAATAATAGTAATGAAGCAAAGACTGACAACCGGCTGGACAGTCCGCCGTGTACTTTACCTCATAATGGGGATTTTCCTAATCGCTTTCGCCATCTCTGAAAAGCAATGGTTTGCGATAGCTTTTGGGGCATATTTCGCGTCCATGGGTTTGTTTGCCTTCGGCTGCGCGGGCGGGAATTGCTATGGTGGGAGTTGTAGTACGGAGGTGGAGCGGAAGAAGGAGAAATCTGTTTTTTAAGTAGTAATCGATAGGTCGTAAACAATACTTTCTATTGCTTTTGCACTTTAAAAACCTTATATGCCTCTTCAGTTTCCACACCTACAAAGTAAATACCCGTTGGTTCGGGCAAGTCTATCATTATTTTTTCTTGATAGCTGGCATCTATCTGTTGAAGCAATTGCCCCAATAAATTGCGTACGCAAACATTAGCTTTAATATGAGCGCGTCCTAAATCCAAAACACAAGAACCGTTGTTGGGATTAGGATAAAGGACGATTGAAGTGTTAGGGAGACTATGAACATTTAAACCAGAAATCTGATTGTAAACAGTTGTGATTTTATTGTAGTTTTTATCATTGGAAATACTACATATTCCAACAGTATGTTCATCAGGCATTACGACTGCTTTGCCCTCACCTTGTAGCGGCGATGTCCCATTAATATTCGAGGAGGAATGTAACCAACCCCTTCCATCCCATGAAAAAATGCTAACCTGACCCATTGCCGAACCATTTTCCGAATGATTGGGCGCCCCAATTGCTAACGTATTATTATTAGGCATCGCTACCGAATAGCCGAATTGGTCTCCTGCCATTAGTCCTAGTAAGTCTACTCCTTTTTGTACCCATTCATTATTCACAAGGGTATAAATTCGAACCTTTCCTGTATTGGTGCCTCCAATATTTGTATTCGGTGTGCCAATGGCTAGGGTTTCAGAATCGGGCATACATATATTCCAATTCAAATCATGATTATTTATTTCCCCGAATATTGTTTTCCCTTCTTGCTTCCAATCGTTTAGCGTTGCGTCAAATTTATACAATTTCACGTAGCCGGGATTGGCTTCATCAACCCCCGAAGCGCAAATACATAAAGTATTCGCGTCAGGCATAGATAGCGTAGAACCGAAATCACTCAGGTTGGTATCACTTTGAATTGCTTTGCCCTTTAGCTGCCAAGCACTATTGTGATAACTATATGTTTCCACTGTTGGAGCGCTTACATTGCCATTATGTCTATATTGAGAACGAATAGCTATATTGTTTGAATCTGCCATAGCAATATTCAAAGTTGAAGCACAGCGCCAAAATAGGTGACTATAACTAGGCGACCCCCAATCATTCCCATCCCAATGATAAATATCAACTTCCCCAAAATCACCAATGTCGTTCCCATCGGCAGCTAAGGCCAAAGTATTCCTATCAGGCATTGCAACTTTATAACCTACGTTATTGTAGCTATTGCCTACAGCAAAAGGTTTTCCTTTTAATTGCCATTTACTACCGTCCCACGAATACACCAAACTAACAGAATCCCATGAGCCGAGAGCACCATAATATCCATTGCTAACAGCAATTGTATTACTATCGGGCATTGCCATACTTGGAAAAGTAGGGTCATTAAAAAAGGCATTTTTACGTGGGGACGAGTATATAGGAAGCCCTTTCATGGTTTGGGCAGCAATAGGTACAAAAGGCGTAGTAAGCAACAATGCCAACATTATTGCCTCTTTCCGAAGGAATGTCGAGTGAAATTGATTTTGCATTTCTTGTACACAAGGCATAATGGATAATTTTAGTATCTTCTATTAAAATCGCGGATTGTCATATTTTTTACTTTTCCGTGACAACTAGGATCTATTCGAACCAATATTCATATAGTTAGGCAAATAGGTTTGCCAAAATATGATGTTAGTAGAGATTAATGAGATTGCGGCAAACGGATGAAAATCAATAAACAACACTATTTCCCTCGATGACTTTGATTTAATAGAAAACTACTATAATGTCGCTCTTCTAGGGCTTGCAATAAATTCCGTATTGCGATGGGCTATAATAATACCACCCTTTCAGGGCTAGCCGAGAAGCTCAAGTCTGCAAAAGTGTATTTTTAAGATTTGCCCTATACAGGCATTTTAGAATCCACCTTCCCCATCCTTTAAAGATGGCATTTTAAATTTTAAATTCATCTATCCCAAACTAGACCCTCCAACACTCCTTTGCATTTTTAATTTTCAATTTTGAATTCATCCGCCACAAGTTGAACCCTCCAAACCATTTTACCTTTTGACTTTTACCTTTTACCTTTTACCTTTTACCTTTCTCTTCCACCCCCTGTGGATAACCCCTCGCTCCCACCC
>JBDTKK010000290.1:0-8915 GCA_039935335.1 Chitinophagaceae bacterium | reverse complement strand
CGCCGTCTTTCAATAAATGATAGCAGAGTTTAGTGGTCGTGCTTTTTCCATTAGAGCCAGTAATGGCAATGATTTTCGAGTCGCCTTTATATCGAAACCCAAATTCAATTTCACTTTCAACGCGGATTCCTTTTGCCCGAATCTTCTTCATGATTTCCGCTTTCTCGGGGATGCCTGGGCTTTTTACAATACAGTCCGCATTCACAATTTTTTCTTCAGAATGGCCGCCTTCTTCAAACGCAATTCCAGCTTCTACGAGCATGGTTTTGTAAACAGGCTTAATGTTTCCGCTATCGCTCACAAACACTTCCCAGCCTTTGGCAAGACCCAGCAATGCTGCTCCCACACCACTTTCTGCGGCACCAAGAATCACGAGGCGGCCTTCAGGTGTCATGGAAACATCGGCAACGGACTTTGCTTGATTTGTGTGAACTGAATTCATTATTACCGAGTTTTTGAACTCTATTTTCTATTGAAGTTTGAGCGTTACGATGCTAAGGATGGCAAGTAGAATCCCAACAATCCAAAACCGAACTGTGATTTTACTTTCGTGGTAGCCGAGCTTTTGATAATGATGATGCAACGGACTCATTAAAAAGATGCGTCGTCCCTCTCCGTATTTGTGCTTAGTATGCTTGAACCAGACAACTTGCATCATCACGCTGAGGTTCTCTACAAGAAATATCCCGCAAATGATGGGCACCAATAATTCCTTACGAACAATGACGGCAAGAGAGGCTATAATGCCACCGAGAGCAAGGCTTCCGGTATCGCCCATAAATACTTGTGCGGGATAGGCATTGTACCAAAGGAAACCGATACATGCCCCAACAAACGCTCCGATAAATACGGACAATTCTCCCAAATTCGGGATATGCATGATATTGAGATACGCGGCGAAAATGAAATTGCCGGACACGTAAGCGAACACGCCAAGACACAAGGCAGCAATAGCTGAAACACCCGTAGCCAGACCATCTACGCCATCTGTGATATTGGCACCATTGCTCACTGCAGTGATGATGAGTATCACAAATAGTATGTACAGGACTGGTGTGAGCCAGTACCGGTTTACTTCTCCCAACACGCCACCAATCTTGCCAAAGCTCAGCTCATGGCTCTTCGTAAAAGGGACTGTTGTGACAGCACTCTGCACTGTAACCACCATGTGCGTTTTGCCATTCTCATCCTTCCGTGCAATTGGCTCCGAAACAATTTTTTCCGTAGAGTTGAAAATTGTGCCCGCCTTGGTTGTATAATCTCTACTCGTGACCACCGAATTATTCCAGTACATCACCGAGCCGACGATGATGCCAAGGCCAATTTGTCCGGCTATCTTAAAGCGTCCGGCGAGACCTTCTTTATTCTTTCTAAAGACTTTGATGTAATCGTCTAAGAAGCCTACCAGGCCTAGCCAAACAGTGCTGACCAACATCAAAACGATATACACATTCCCGATGCGGGCGAAGAGTAAGGTTGGGATGAGAATGGCACCGATAATTATCAATCCACCCATCGTAGGCGTGCCTCGCTTTTGCTGTTCACC
Organism: Chitinophagaceae bacterium; assembly: GCA_039935335.1. Classification (GTDB taxonomy): domain Bacteria; phylum Bacteroidota; class Bacteroidia; order Chitinophagales; family Chitinophagaceae; genus UBA1952. The sequence continues at coordinate 7,369 of JBDTKK010000290.1, read as the reverse complement.
TTGTAGGCCGAGGTCGCGCACTGTTTCGCCAATCTGCTTTTCATGAAGAAAGGAAATGAGGCGCTTGCCGTAAACCATGCTGATTAGGAGTGAGAGAATGATGGCCATTGCCGTGCGGAAGGTGATGTAATACCACACCCCTGCTCCGAAAAAGCCGTAGTGTTCGCGCAGCCATATGAAGAGATAGTAGAGCATGAGAATGTGGGTTACTGAATGGTTTCTTTTAAAAAACCATAATCGCTGTTTGTCTATTTATCGGTTTTGATTTTTAAATGCTTCGGTCAAAATTTCACGGTCGTCGAAGTGATGACGAACGCCATTTATTTCCTGATAAGTTTCGTGTCCTTTACCTGCTATCAAAATGATATCACCGCCCCTAGCAAGGCTTACAGCAGTTTTTATGGCTTCCTTTCTATCGGTTATTCTTAATGCCCGACGAGCTTGCGTTGGGTTCAATTCCGTTTCCATTTCATTGAGAATGGCTTCAGGATTCTCGCTTCGAGGATTATCTGAAGTGAGAATAGCTTTAGTGCTATGCTCGCAGGCCACCTGCGCCATAATGGGTCGTTTAGTCCTATCGCGGTCGCCGCCACAGCCGACAACAGAAATTACTTGCTGTCCATCCACACGCAATTGATTGATGGTTGCCAATACATTGAGCAGCGCATCAGGCGTATGTGCGTAATCCACTATCCCGAGAATATTTTCCTTCGGAGAACGGAAACTTTGAAACCTTCCTGCTGCCCCAGAAATATTACTCAATTCTGCTAAAACTTTGTGCTTTTCCTCACCCAACAAAGTGGCTACACCGTAGGCTGCGAGCAGATTGTAGGCATTGAAGATGCCAATCAATCTGCAATGCACTTCGATATCGTTGATGTCCAGCACAAGACCTTCAAGAGTATTGTCCACCACCTTTCCTTTGATGTCGGTAAGCACACGAAGGCTATACCCCACTTTTTGCGCTTTGGTATTTTGCAACATCACAGCACCTCGGCGGTCATCGAGATTACTTAGCGCAAAAGCCTTTGCGGGAAGCTCATCAAAGAATTGCTTCTTGACGCGTAGGTATTCTTCAAAAGTCTTATGGTAGTCAAGGTGGTCGTGCGTGATATTGGTAAACACGCCACCGGCAAATCGAATACCTTCAATCCTGTGCTGATGAATAGCGTGGGAACTCACTTCCATAAACACGTGGGAGCAGCCAGCAGCCTGCATTCTGGCCAATAATTGCTGAATGGAAATAGCGTCGGGTGTAGTGTGCGTTGCTATTTCTACTCCCTCGCCTATTTGATTTTGCACAGTAGAAATCAAGCCACATTTATAACCTAAAGCTGTAAAAAGCTGGAATAATAAGGTTGCAACGGTTGTCTTGCCATTAGTTCCCGTCACGCCCACTACTTCCATCGATGCCGAAGGATTTCCGAAAAAGCTATCGGCCATGCTACCCGCAGCAATAGCTGCATTTTCGACTTTTATAAAGCAGACTTTCGGTGCTAACTGGCTGGGAAAATGTTCACAAACAACAGCACTTGCGCCTCCTAGGATTGCCTTCTCAATAAAATCATGGCCGTCTGAAAGGGTACCTTTAATAGCAATAAAAACCGCGCCAGGCTTAGCTTTCCGAGAATCTATGGTGATGTCACTGACCGGAATATCGGTAGTGCCAAACACCTCTCGTGCCTGCACTTGCAACAATATGTCCTTGAGTAAAATCATTTCTTTTCTATCCTAATTGAATCATAATCTCCTGACCTTTTACTACTGCCGCACCTGCTGCTACACTTTGGGAACGCACACTGCCTCGACCTTCTACCAAGACTCTCATCCCTTGTTGCTCCAACAGATAAACTGCATCACGGAGACTCATACCGCTCACGTCGGGGACTGTACCTCGCATTATTGGCTTTCTAAGTAAGGCCAGAGCCTGAGTAGAGTCTGTTGTTGCCTGAACTATTTCACTGGAGTTCAAATGCTGATCATTTCCTTTTAGCCCTAGCCCTGCCAATACTTCTTTGTAAGAAGCTTCTGTTGCTTGTCTGCCATTGAATGTCTTTTTGATGGTACGAGCGATGCTGTCTAAAGGTGTTTTCCAAGTACCCATTCCACTGGCAAAAATCTTATCACTAATCATCCGGAACACGGGCGCAGCAAGAGTTCCGCCGTAATAAGAGCTTGAGTGTGGCTTGGTACGAATGGCTACGCAAATCGTGTAACGTGGTTTGTTGGAAGGAAAATAACCAACGAAAGATCCCTGATAAACTTTAGCATCATAGCCATACCATTTGCCGTCTATCAGGTCCGCAACCTGGGAGGTTCCGGTCTTGCCGGATATTTCATAATTCGGACTCGCGATATGCCTGCCAGTTCCGCTAAGCACGACTTCGCGGGTGCAGCTTTGCATTTGAGCTATGACGTTTGAGTCGCCCATCTGCATCACCATTTCCGGCTCAAAATGTTGTACTTCTTTGCCGTAAGCCTTTACGCCACTCACCAAATAAGGCCGCATCATTTTGCCGCCATTGGCAAGGCCATTATAAAGCATGCAGGTTCGGATGGGATTAATCATAACGCCATATCCAGTAGCCATCCAGGGAAGTGTAGTACCGCTCCAGTCTTTTGTACCAGGCTTTATCATTCTTGGGCGCGGCTCTCCGGCAATATCGATTCCAGTTCTTTTATCAACACCAAATGCTTCAAGGTGCTTGATAAATTTCTCGGGATCCTTCTGATAATAGGTCCAGGCTAGCTTTGCCATCGCTGCGTTTGATGAGTGTGCATAAGCTTCCCGAATAGGAATACGTCCAAGACCAAAATGCGAATCCTTCATGACGCGCGGGCCGAACTGGATGTGTCCGCCTTCGCAATCCACAATATCATTGACGTTGATGTAATGATCATTAAGCAGAGACAGAAGGGTTACAATCTTAAACGTAGAACCAGGCTCGGCTGGAATAAGTGCATAGTTTTGATTCTCGAGGTAACTGTTGGTTTTTTCATCGTAGCCCAGATTGACAAGGGCTGCAACCTTTCCGGTATTCACTTACATCACCACAGCAGTCCCATAAAGGCAATTGTATTTCTCCAACACTTGCTTCATACTGTGTTCTGCAACGTTTTGGATATTCAAATCAATGGTCGTGATGAGGTCTTCGCCGTTTTGAGGTTCAAACTCTGTTCCTTCTACAGGCATATACCCGCCACCAGTTATTTTTTGTACCAACCTGCTTCCGTTTGTACCACTTAATACAGAATCAAACGTGCCTTCCAAGCCTACGTTCTTTGCGTTCTTCCGCCAAAGCCCAATCGTTCTGAAAGCAAGGCTGCCATAGGGATTGATGCGCTTGGTTTCAGCATCTGCAATGAACCCACCTCGTCTCTTTCCTAATTTAAAAATGGGAAGTGAGCGGAGTTCGAGATACTTGTCGTAGGTCACGTATTTGGCAAGCTGATAGTAGTGATTGCTATCGAGGTAAGCTTGTCGCAATTCCGCTTTGAGAATTGAAGGACTCTTTATTTGAAGGATGCTGTAGATACCGCTAGAAAGGGTGTCAATATATTTGAAGAAGCTGTCCTTTTTTACAACAGAGGGGTCTAAGTGAATATCGAATTGAGGGATGGAAGAGCAGAGCAATTGCCCATCTTCGGTGTAGATATTCCCCCGCTCGGCATACATCGTGTCGGTACGCATATGCATGTTGAAGGCTTGCTGGCGTAGCTCTTTACCATCCTTCACTTGCAGATATGCGGCTCTCGAAAGGATAGCCAGCCCCATGAGGCAAATTCCGGTAAACGCCAGATATACTCGAAACCGTATGTCTTTCTTTACATTCATTGTTATCGATTCTTGAGGGTCATATGCAAACGCTTTTCAAGGGCTTTTTCAAAAAAAATTATTTACTGACGGTAATGCTGTAAGCAGGTAGGGTCAAGGGTTTGAGGCCAAGCGGCTCGGTACTTTGAATCATTTTTGTTTCCATTCCGGCATTCATCAATCGGGTCTTGGTATCCATATCCCGCCAGCGCAATTCCTTCAGTACTTTTTGTTGTTTGTTCAGTTCGCGTTGCATTTCAACTGCGCGATGATTGTTGCCGATGTAGATAACAGCCAGCAGCGCGAGAAAGGAGACGTAAGGCACCGCGCCGAGCATGCGTCTGTAGGAAAGCTTAGCCATGAGGGCTTTCCAATCATTCCGGATTCTTTGTGCAGGAGTAATTGATTCCGTTCCCGCTGCGATTTTTGCTTCTTTGGTCTGTTTCATAGCTTTTGAGCAATGCGCAGTTTGGCGCTGCGGGATCTGGGGTTATTTTTCAATTCTTCTTCGGTCGCTTCAATCGGCTTTTTAGAAATGGTCGTGAGTATTGAGGCGTTGGTTATTTGCCCGAATTCGTTAGTTTCGTCTTTCCAAACGCCGCGTTTCATAAAGGTTTTTACTAGTCGGTCTTCCAGAGAATGAAATGAAATGATGGCCAGCCTTCCTCCAGGTTTCAGACAGATTGCGGCCTGATCCAAGAAGGATTTTAGTGCTCCGAATTCGTCATTCACTTCTATTCTTAAAGCTTGAAAAAGCTGTGCGAAATAGCGTTGTGGATTGCCCTTCACCACCGGAGCAATGCGCTCTTTTAAGGAAGATGTATCCGTGATTTTTCCGGCAGACCGAATCTCAACAATATGCCTGGCGAGCTGTCGCGAATTCCGAATCTCTCCTGCTTCTTCAAATAATTTATGAAGCTGCTCTTCAGAATATTTTTCAAGAATATCCGCAGCCGTCATTTCCATTCTTTGATCCATTCTCATGTCGAGTGGACCATCAAAACGGGTAGAAAAGCCACGCTCGGCCGTATCAAATTGCCAAGAGCTTACACCAAGATCCGCCAGAATGCCATTGACACCGTTGCCATATCCATGCAAGCGCAAAAAGCGATTGAGGTAGCGGAAATTTTCCCGTATTAACAACAGCCGATTATCGTCCGGAATATTTTGCAAGGCATCTGCATCTTGATCAAAGGCAATGAGCTTTCCTTTTGGGCTTAAGCGCGACAATATTTCGCGGCTGTGACCTCCGCCCCCGAAGGTTGCATCCACATACACGCCATCAGGAATGATAGCAAGCGCATCTACAGCTTCCTGTAAAAGCACCGAGGTGTGGTAAGAAGTGGGTGTATTCATGGCGTTTAATCAGCAAAAGGGTTAAACGTTTCATTTTTCCCGACATCTTCCGCAAGGGAGCTCAATTGCCCGAGGTACTGGTTCATGTAATTTTGATAAGCCACCTTATCCCATATTTCCAATTTGTTGCCTTGGGCAGATAGCACCAAATTCTTATCCAGATTGGCGTAAGACTTGAGTGTAGGCGCAATCAACAAGCGCCCAGCAGTATCTAATTGCGCCAAAGCAGCACCATTCAAAAAGACTCTTTTCAATGCACGCTCCTTGGGATTAAAGTCGTTGAGCGTATTGATTTTAGCGGAAAGTTTGTTCCAAACGTCCATGGTGTAAAGCACAAGGCAAGGCTCTAATCCTCGGTTGATAACGAACTGATCGCCGCTTCCTTCAGCCAATTGCTTACGAAACCCGGCAGGCAGCATGAAGCGACCTTTGGAGTCCAGCGCAACTTCGAATTCGCCGAGAAAGCTTTGCATGAGTGAAAAAGAAAATCTTGATTTACCCCACAAAGAAACAGATTCTCCCACTTCCTACCACCTTGTTTACAAAATAAATTTCTGCACATTGTTACGCACAGCCTCAAACCCATTAATAGCAAGGCTTTCAAGCGAAAAAAACACTGGAGAATAGCAATCTGTGGGAATTGCTGTGGATTAGCGTGGAAAAGCTGTGGATAGCGTCTCAAATCTTGAGAAAGCAAAGGTTAGTGGCGCGATAGCAATTCACTTAGAAGAACTCCTCTGAAGGCTAAATTGTTTTGCCAAAAAAAGAAAAGGGCAAACCTCTTATCATGATTTGCCCTTCTGGTGGCTTCGCCAGGAATCGAACCTGGATCTGGAGCTTCGGAAACTCTTATACTATCCATTGTACTACGAAGCCGCTAAAAAAGAAAAGTCAAAAGGTCAAAGTGAAAACCTCCTAAGTGGCCCAGACTTTTTCTAACCTTTTGACTTTTTATCGTACGGCGTACGGGAATCGAACCCGTTATTCCACCGTGAAAGGGTGGCGTATTAACCGGTTTACCAACGCCGCGTTAACCTCTTTGGGAGCGCAAATATACAAGTCGACTTCATTGCCGCCAAAACTATTTGAGATTTTATTTTACCGCAACCATTGCACTAATAATTCCAAGGAATTCATCTGCTTTTAAGGCAGCGCCCCCTATCAATCCGCCGTCCACGTCTGCGCAGGAAAAAAGCTCAACAGCGTTAGAAGGCTTGCAGGAACCACCATACAAGATTGACAGGTCATTCGCCACTTCTGCTCCATACTTCGAAGCAATTGTCTCCCGAATATGTGCATGCATATCCTGCGCTTGTTGTGCCGACGCAGTACGCCCCGTACCAATGGCCCAAATTGGCTCGTACGCTATGGCAATCTGCTTTACTTCCGCCTCATTTAAATGAAATAATCCATCCTGAACTTGCTTCGCCACAAATTCGTTTTGCTGATTTGCATCGCGTATTTCTAAGGCTTCTCCACAACAGAAAATAGGCTTCAAACCCGCGCTGAGTGCAGCATTGAGCTTCTTAGCCACCAACTCATCCGTTTCCCCATTATACTCTCTTCGCTCCGAATGCCCGACGATGACGTATTCCACGCCACAATCCTTCAACATTATTGGACTGATTTCTCCTGTAAACGCACCGCTATCTTCATGATGAACATTTTGCGCAGCACTAAAAACCTGAGATGTTCCTGCTACTTGTTCTACAGTTTGCGGCAGATGAATATACGGAGGTGCAATCACCACAATTTGCCCTTCATTTAAAGAAGGGATTCCTCTAAGAATATCTGTTACCAAGGCTTTCCCCTCCGAAAGAGTTTTGTTCATCTTCCAATTTCCGGCTACAATTTTTTTACGCATTCCGTATCTGTTAATTGAGGCCGCAAAATAGACTTTCATAGGGTAAAAGGTAAAAAGTCTTGGGACTGCGCTGTTCATCGGGGATACAGGAAGGGTTACTTTCTGGGATCAAGAATCAATCCGAGTCTAGAACATACTGAAGCAGGTGTAAGTGCAGCCTATTAGTTCCTACTTCCGCAGTAAGCCATGACTTTTACAGGTCTGTTCCCATACAACAAGTGCGAACTGTTATTCAAGATTTTTCCCGTACTTTTTCCACAATACCTCTGCCATGCATAATATCCACCTAAAAGAACTCCAAGCCCAATACGCCGTCCTCACCGATGAGCATCAGC
>JBDTKK010000289.1:0-3743 GCA_039935335.1 Chitinophagaceae bacterium | reverse complement strand
GGCTTGTCGTTTTTGTCCACCAGCAGAATGCGTCCTGAAGAATTATTAGAAACTTTGAAGCGCCCTCAATGGGACAGAGTTTTTAGAATAAAAGAAGCGATGGCAGCAGGTATTTCTATAAAGACGATTCGCGAACTCACCCATATTGACCGCTGGTTTTTGTACCAAATTCAGGATATCATTAACGTTGAAAAGAAGATTGCTGCGCTCAAGCATTTGACAGAATTTACCGAAGACCTGATGTGGGAAGTGAAGCAAATGGGTTTCTCTGATGACCAGATTGCGGAGCAGTTGCGTGATTGTACAGCCGATGAGGTGTATGAATTCCGGAAGAAAATGGGCGTGACACGGGTTTTCAAAATGGTGGATACTTGTAGTGCGGAGTTTGAGGCGAAGACACCTTATTTCTATAGTACGTTTGAGCGTGCGGCGATGGTGTAGGGAGGAGGCTATTTCTAGAGAGATATACTTGAATAGTGGAAGACTTGCGCGTTGACTTTAATTTGGGTTAATCATTGCACGATAGAAATGCTTAATTTCGTTTCCCTTTCAACTTTAAATAGCTTTGCCGCAAGTAATCCTGTGACTATACCTACTAATAGTACTGCGCCAACTATTGGCGAGGGCATTTTTCTAATCAAAGATGTTGCTCGAATTTTGCGTCTTGACTATGGCAATGTGCGTCGTTGGATTCTTGGATTTTGGGATGGACATTTCAAAGAAACATTCAATTATTCTTTTGGTGAGCAAGGCCGAAAAGCGGTAAACTTTTACACCTTGATTGAGTTTTACACCTTCTACAAGCTCCGCGAAAAGGGTGTGAGTGCACAAGAATTGCGTAAGGTGCATAAACATATGTCGAATGAACTGAACACGCCCTATCCATTTGCTATCGCTGCAGGTTTTTTTATAGAAAAACGAGGGCAGAAGGCGCAAGTTTGGTACAAGTATTTAGAAAGCCTGATTCGCGCAGATGGGAAAGGTCAAATATCCTTACCAGTAATTATAGAGCCGTTTCTGGAGCAGATTGAATTTGACGAAAATAACCTTGCAATGCGCTATTTTCCGGTTGCGGGCAGTAAAAATGTAGTTGTTGACCCAAAACATCAACTTGGTCAGCCTACGATTTTAGGTACAAACATTAAAACGCAAGCTATTTTTAATTTGTACAAAGGAGGCGAACCATTAGCTAATATTGCCAAACAGTTCGATTTGCGTCTGGACGAGGTTCAGGATGCCTTGGCCTTTCATCAAAAAGCCGTAGCATAATGCATTTTTTGTTTGATGCCAATCTTTCCCATAGACTCGCAGAAGCATTGAAGGTTTTGGAAGAAGGCGACGACAGAGGAATTTCAGTAACAATATCTCATGCAGATAATCTTCTTGGCCGGGGAGCTACCGACATGGAAGTAATTCAAGAAGCTGGGAAAACTAAGGCAATCATTATTTCGCAAGACGATGATTTTAAACGCATCAAAAGCAATGCAACTTTAATGAGGCAACTTCAAGTAGGCTATGTTCTATACAAACCGCCCAAAAAAGGAAGTCGTTACTGGGATATTGTTGTTTCGTTCGTGCAGGGGTGGCAACGATTGAAAGAAACACTCGCCAATCGAGAAACTCCATTTGTATTTACTATAAACGCAAAGGGGGAATCGCAAGAAGTCTTTTTGTAACTTATTAAGGAGAATCAGCGAGCGGATACCTTTTAATAGCTTCTAAAATCCGATAGTGCTTTCATTCTAAGTAATGCTGCTTGATGAACATTTTGTGTCCGAGTTTAAACATCAGAATTGCTTAATATACACGAAAGAACATCAAATCCCTTTGCCTTACAAAATCCCTCCAGTATGATAGTTGACACTTTTTGGGTGTTCGAAATGAACGACAAGGAAAACGATACTTTACTTCAAAGGAACTATTCCCGCTATGAATAAATTTTGCCCATGCTCTGAACGGGAATATCGCTCTGTGAATACACAACAAATAGAAACAACCTTCTTTGCTTCCTGGAAGGTGAATAATTCTAAACCCTTCCCGATGTTTTTGAATCCTTCCCCATCTTTTCTCTCCACTCCCCCCAAAAACCCCTCATTTTTTCTGACCTTCGCGCCGCAGATTTCCGCAAATACCCATGAATAATTCCACCCCAGGCAACGAATCCAAAGTATCTAACCGCAAAAAAATAATTGTCCTCGGCTCGGGCCCCAACCGCATTGGCCAAGGTATCGAGTTTGATTATTGCTGCACCCACGGCCTCCTCGCACTCAAAGAGGCAGGCTATGAAGCCATCATGGTCAATTGCAATCCCGAGACCGTCAGCACAGATTTTGACATCGCCGATAAGCTCTACTTCGAGCCCGTTTACTGGGAGCATCTCTGGGAAATCATAGAACACGAACAACCCGAAGGTGTCATCGTCCAGCTCGGCGGACAAACAGCTCTCAAACTCGCCAAAAGACTTCACGAACACGGCATCAAAATCATTGGTACTTCCTTTGATAATATGGACATCGCCGAAGACCGAGGCCGCTTTTCGGATCTACTCAAAGAACTTGGCATTCCCTACCCACAATACGGCACAGCTTTTACCACCGATGAAGCCATAGAAGTGGCCAACGTAGTGGGTTATCCCGTCCTTGTGCGCCCCAGCTATGTCCTCGGTGGCCAGCGCATGCGTATCGTAATCAACGACGAAGAATTAGAGAGTAGCGTCATCAGTTTGCTCAAACATCTGCCCGGCAATAAAATCCTCATCGACCACTTCCTTGACCGTTGCCAGGAAGCTGAAATCGATGCCATTTGCGATGGTGAAGATGTCCACATTATGGGCATCATGGAGCATATAGAACCCGCAGGTATCCACAGTGGCGATTCGCATTCCGTATTGCCGGTTTTCAACCTCGGCCCGCTGGTAGTAGAAGAAATGAAAGATATCGCCCGCAAAATCGCACTGCGCCTTAATATCCGAGGACTCATCAACATCCAATACGCCATCAAAGGTGCCGACGTATTTGTGATAGAAGCCAACCCAAGAGCCTCTCGTACCACGCCTTTCATCGCCAAAGCTTATGGCGTTCCTTACCTCAACATAGCCACCCAAGTGATGCTTGGTGTGAAGAAATTAAAGGACTTCCACATTGAACAAAAACTGGAAGGTTTTGCTGTGAAAGTGCCCGTCTTTTCTTTCAATAAATTCCCGAATGTGCGCCAAGAACTCGGCCCTGAAATGAAGAGCACCGGCGAAGCTATTCAATTCATCAAAAGCCTCCGCGATCCATGGTTCCGCAACCTTTACAAAGAACGGAGCATGCTTTTGAGTCGCTAGAAAATTTACCAACGCACTTCTTTTGGCAAGAATTGGTAAGCTTCTTCCTTTTTATTCCGAATTACATCTCGAACTAAGGTGGAAGAAATGGTGGAATAAAGGGGAGAGCAGGTCAGGAAAATTGTTTCAATTCCCGGGGCAAGCATCCGGTTCATGTCGGCTATGGCCTTTTCATATTCGAAGTCGCTGACGTACCGAATGCCGCGCAAGATATAGGCTGCGCCTATCTCTCGACAATAATCAATTGTGAGTCCGCTATAGCCAGAAGCTACAATTCGAGGGTCATCTTGGAAGATTTCGTGTATCCAATACACGCGTTGTTCGATGCTGAACATGGGTTCTTTTGAGGAGTTCACGCCAATGCCAATCACGAGCTTGTCGAACAGACTTGCTGCGCGGCGAATCACATCGGTAT
>JBDTKK010000288.1:0-4396 GCA_039935335.1 Chitinophagaceae bacterium | reverse complement strand
GTCGATAAATACTGCCGTATGATGAACCGCCCCGTGCGGAATTAATTGCTGCTCCATCTCACAAAAATAACGGACAGACTTTGCTTCGATAACAGCGTCTTTACACCCTTACAATCTTTCTTTCTTTCTTGGGGAAAGGAGTGCTGCTTTTTACTGCTTAATCGCTTTGCCAATGCTCGTTCGATATTGATTACGCACCCACATTTTTAGCTCCAATTCGGTAGCATCGCGTACGAAGTCGTTGGGGATGGGATGCTTGATAATAAAGGCGTTTGCGGCGCTGTCGTCAAGTCCAGTTTGGGCTTTTACCAAATCTGGCGTGTAGCGAATAGAGGCGTAGCGCATGTCTTCCAACATCGCCATTTCCTGCTCCAAATTCTTGTACTTCTTCTTCTTGCCAGATGCCCAAAGTGCGAGTGCAGAAAAGGGGCCATCCACGCCAATTCCTCCATTGTAATCCATCTTAGGGCGGGAATGGGCGTACTCCAATTCTTTATGAAAGAACTGATGATTGAATATGGAATCCTGCTTGTATCGTGCCATGGGCGAGAGCACGTTTACTTCTTCTAATTCAACTGGAGCCAGCACCATCCCCACTTTGATAATATCGTTGTAGCTAAAGATTCGAAGGTCATAATCTCGATAGGAAGGATGATGAAAGCGAATCATTTCCCCGGGTGTGGCACTGAATGCGATATTGCCCGCCGAATCGCTAATCCACATGGCATTGGTGTGCAAGTTGGTTACCAGCACAGAGGCCAAAGGAATGCTCCGGTCTTCATCGAATACCTTGCCTCGAAACTGCTGCGCATGAGCATTTGCCGCAAGGCAGAAAAAGAAAAGACACAAGCAAAAACGCTGGGGCATAGAGCGGTCAAAATTCGCGATTGGATGTATTGTAATAATGGAAAATCTTGTTAGGATTTTTGATTAACCACTAAGGCTCTTAGAGCACTTAGAACGACTAAGATTTTCTGTAGAGCCTAAAATCGGCGCGAATTGGGTCAATGGAGATACGTTACAAGTCACTAAATCGGGTGGGTTTTTACCTTTTGACTTTTACCTTTTGCCTTTCATTTTTGCCTTTTACATTCCGCTCCCCGCCTATCTTTGCGCCCCTTATGTCAGTAGATACCCAATACACGGAATATAGTGGCTTGAATATGCCCAAAATAGAGCAGGAATTTCTTGCGAAATGGAAGGCCGACGAGACTTTTAGAAAGAGCGTGGACGACCGCGATGGAGCGCTTCCCTTTGTGTTTTATGAAGGGCCGCCTTCGGCAAATGGACTGCCCGGTATCCACCATGTCATTTCAAGAACATTGAAAGATTTGGTGTGTCGTTACAAGACGATGCAGGGCTTTCAGGTGAAGCGAAAGGCAGGCTGGGATACGCACGGATTGCCCGTAGAGCTGGGCGTAGAGAAGGAATTGGGCATTACTAAAGAGGATATTGGCAAGAGCATTTCGATAGAAGATTACAACGAAAAATGCCGCGAAGCTGTGATGCGCTACACGGGCGAATGGGAAAGCCTCACGGAGAAAATGGGCTATTGGGTGGACATGAGTCAACCTTATGTCACCTACGAAACCAAGTATATCGAAACCCTTTGGTGGTGTCTTAAAGAGCTTTTTAATAATGATTTGCTCTACAAAAGTGTGAGCATTCAACCCTATTCTCCCGCTGCTGGCACGGGTTTGAGCTCGCATGAACTCAACCAACCCGGCACCTACAAAGACGTGAAAGACACGACAGTGGTGGCCATGTTTAAAATGGTTGAAAATGATGAAAGCTTTGCTAGGCTTGGTATCCAGGCTTTAGGTAATGATGTTTACTTCCTCGCTTGGACAACTACGCCTTGGACGCTCCCTAGCAATTGTGGCCTTACCGTCGGTGCTAATATCGATTATGTACTTGTCGATGCCTTGAATCCTTATACGCAAAAGCCCTGCAAAGTCATCCTTGCAAAAGCCTTGCTTTTTAAATATTTCAAAGAAGAGGGAAAGCAATCGAACGCGGAAGAGTTTGCTACTGCAAGTCTCGGAATCGAGGATAAGGAAATGAACCACGAAGGGAGAGGCACAACCATTACGAGAACTTCAGAAGATGCGCCCACAGCACCTTCCGGCGGAATGGCATCCAAAAAACCTTTGCCTTGGCGCATCCTCGCCAGCTTTAAGGGAAGCGATATTGAAGGTGTGCGCTACGAGCAACTTTTACCTTTCCCGGCCAACCAAATCGGCCTTTCCAATGGCGACCCTTTTCGCGTAATTCTTGGAGATTTTGTGACCACTGAAGATGGCACCGGCATCGTGCATACCGCGCCGGCTTTTGGTGCTGATGACTTCCGCGCAGGCAAGAAAAGCAATCTCGGAATGTTCACGCTCGTTGACAAGCAGGGCAAATTTGTTGAGGGAATGGACAACCCTGAATTAGACCTTTATTTGACCGATAGATTCGTCAAAAATTATCGCTCGGAATTTGATTGGAAAGACACCGATTTGGACATCGCCCTTTTCCTGAAAGCCAATGGCCGCGCCTTTAAGGTGGAAAAGTATGAGCATAGTTATCCGCATTGCTGGCGCACCGACAAGCCGATAATTTACTATCCGCTGGATGCTTGGTTTATCCGCACCACGGCCAAGAAAGAGCGCATGATAGAGCTCAATAAAACCATCAATTGGAAACCGAAAAGCACCGGCGAAGGTCGCTTCGGAAACTGGTTGGAAAACATGGTGGATTGGAACTTAAGCCGAAGCCGATTTTGGGGTACGCCGCTACCTATTTGGGTGAGCGAGGACGGGGCAGAAATGAAATGCATCGGCAGCGTGGCAGAGTTGGAAGAAGAAATAACACACGCCAACAAGGTGCTGGGCACAAATCAATTTATCCATACTTCACGGCTCGGAGATGGTGAAGAAGTACGCGATTCTTTTAGCACACAAGGCAACGGCATTGACCTACATAAACCTTGGGTAGATCAAATTGTGCTGGCCACAAAGTCCGGTGTGCCGATGCACCGCGAGCCTGATTTGATAGATGTATGGTTTGATAGCGGAGCGATGCCGTATGCGCAGCAACACTATCCTTTTGAGAATGTGGATGCCATCATCCCAACACCCATTCCAACCTACATGCCGGATTCTGCCTTCCCGGGTCATCTTTCGCTCCCGATACCTGGTGGTGCGATGATGCAAGCAAGTGCATTCCCTGCAGATTTTATCGCGGAAGGCGTGGATCAAACTCGAGGCTGGTTTTATACACTTCATGCATTGGCCGTTTTGTTGTTTGATTCCGTTGCTTACAAGACGGTTGTTTCCAATGGTTTAGTATTGGATAAGAATGGCCAGAAAATGAGCAAACGCGTTGGAAATGTGATTGACCCGTTTGCAACGATAGATAAGTACAGTGCGGATGCTACACGTTGGTACCTCATCACTAATGCTTCTCCTTGGGATAGTTTGAAGTTTGATATTGAAGGAATTGCCGAAGTGCAGCGTAAGTTTTTTGGGACGATTTATAATACCTATCAGTTTTTCGCGCTGTACGCGAATGTGGATGGATTTACTTTTAAGGAAGATTATATTGCTTTAGAAGAGCGGCCGGAAACTGACCGTTGGATACTTTCTGTACTCAATACTTTGGTGAAAGATTGTACTGCTGCGATGGACGATTTTGAACCAACGCAAGCGGGCAGGGCAATAGAGTATTTTGTGGATGAACAATTGAGTAATTGGTATGTACGGCTCAATCGGCGGCGTTTTTGGAAAGGTGAGTATGAGGCAGATAAAATTGCAGCCTACCAGACGCTATATGAATGTCTTGAAACCCTTTCACTTTTGATAGCGCCGATTTCACCCTTCTTTGCAGATTGGTTGTTTGTAAATTTGAATAGCAAGACGCAACGCATTGATAAAGAATCTGTTCACCTGGCAGATTATCCATTTGCCGATGAGAAGGTTATTGATGCGGACTTGGAAGTAAGAATGAAGTTGGCACAAGATCTTTCTTCTTTAATTCTTTCCATAAGGAAAAAGGTAAACATCAAGGTTCGTCAGCCGCTACAACGGGTTATGATTCCAGTGGATAGTGACGCGATGCAAGCACAATTTTCTCTAATTGAATCCTTGATAAAAAGCGAGGTGAATGTAAAGGAAATTGAATATCTGAACGATACAAAAGGGATTATAAAAAAGAAAATTAAGCCAAATTTTAAAATGCTCGGGGCTCGTTTGGGTAGCCAAATGAAGGCCGCGGCAACCACCATTGCCAACATTTCTCAAGGGGAAATTGCACAATTGGAGAAGGAGGGTCATCTTGGGCTTCCGTTTGAAGGAGGAATGCTCGATATACAGCGTAATGAAGTGGATATCATTGCAGAAGATATTCCAGGCTG
>JBDTKK010000287.1:0-7739 GCA_039935335.1 Chitinophagaceae bacterium | reverse complement strand
AGGTCCGGCGCATATCGAAATCCTCTTCCAGCAAAATGCATTTCCGCCACAGAAATTCACCATCCTGATGCCGCAATCTGGCAGCCGTGGATTCCTACTCACGCACCAGGCCGACACTTGGATGCTCTACGATTTGCAACAAGGATTTTACCTCCCTGCGGGCAATACCGAAGCGGAAGACAGAATGCCAAGCGACAATACGATAGCTCAGAATACTACTCCGCAAAAAATTAATACCATTTCTATAGACAATAGCCCCGCTGCGGCAAATATTGCCCGCGAAAACCCTTACATTAAAGCTGATGTTGAGAGACAGAAGGCAGAGGAAAAGGCCGCCGAAAAACCGATAGAAACGCCTGCCGAAACTCCTGTGGATGATGACCAGCCGCATTTCATAAAAGGTCTCGAATTAC
The DNA here is from genome assembly GCA_039935335.1 of Chitinophagaceae bacterium. Classification (GTDB taxonomy): domain Bacteria; phylum Bacteroidota; class Bacteroidia; order Chitinophagales; family Chitinophagaceae; genus UBA1952. The sequence continues at coordinate 7,326 of JBDTKK010000287.1, read as the reverse complement.
CTAATCATTCGAAAGAAAATACCAACGGAACTATTACTCCAGAAAGCACTCCTGGCGCGATGTCCGGCCACAATTCCGGCATCGTAAATACCGATTGTCCCAACCCACTTTCCAACGAAGATTTCAGCAAAGTTTTCAGTGAAATGTCTAGTCAGAGCAGCGATGAAGACCGATTAGATTTCATGAGTAAGAAGTTGAACTATTGTTATCAAAGTTGGCAAGCTCGGACGCTTGTTGGCCGCCTCGAAGGCGATGCCGCCCGCTTCGAACTTTTAAAGAAAATCTATCCCCGCATCACCGACCAAAGTGCCTTTCCATTACTCGACGATTTACTTACTGCTCCTATTTGGAAGGCTGAATTCGACAAACTTATTCACCGACGTTAACTCATGAAACTATCTGCGGTGGCGCTTCCCGCCCTACTCTGTCTTTGTTGCATTTCCTGCAAACCCAATAACGCCGATAAAATTGTGGGTGCCTGGCAAGAGGTGCGAGTCCTCAATCCTCAACTAGACGATGCCTTATTTAAACAAAATACTTTCGCCGATACCGTTGGAACCAGCACCGACTCTCTTCAAAATATAGAATTCTACGGTGCTACTAATATTGACAGCTTTAAACTGCGGGCAAAAGCCAATCTGGATTCCTTTAGAAAGTACCAATTCTATTCAATTCGAGCCACGATTTTTGACTTCCAAAAAGGCGGGAAAATGTACTTGCATTCACTGGATGGTGTGGACACAGCCAAATGGTTTATTGATGATGATGGCGCGTTGATTCTGGATCAAGAACACAAAGGCGAGGGCAGTAAAATAAGGATGGAAATTGCCGAAATCTCCGACACGCTACTCCAATTGAAGTATAAAGAGCAATATTCTGAAAGCACTGCGGTGTTTAAACCAGTAAAAAAATAACCGGAGCTTATCTTTGAGCTTTCCAAAAAAACTAAGACAATTATGCGTACAATCCCCTTTCGGCAGGCCCTTCGCGAAGCGATGGAAGAAGAAATGCGGCGTGACCCTTCAGTATTTTTGATGGGTGAAGAAGTGGCTCAATACAACGGCGCTTATAAAGTGAGTCAGGGAATGCTGGATGAATTTGGTTCGCGACGCGTGATTGACACACCTATCGCTGAGCTTGGATTTACAGCGATAGCGGTCGGTGCAGCCTCCAATGGCACACGCCCAATTGTGGAATACATGACTTGGAATTTCGCCATTCTCGCAATGGACCAAATCCAAAACCATGCGGCCAAAATGCTATCCATAAGCGGTGGACAATTTTCCTGTCCGATTGTTTTTCGCGGTGCCAATGGCTCGGCTGGACAGCTCGGTGCGCAACACTCTCAAGCTTTTGAAAGTTTCTATGCCAATATCCCCGGCCTCAAAGTGATTTCGGTTTCTAATCCTTATGATGCAAAAGGATTGTTGAAGAGCGCCATCCGCGATCCAAATCCAGTAGTGTTTATGGAAAGCGAGGTGATGTATGGCGACCAAGGCGAAGTGCCGGAGGAAGAATACCTCATCCCGATTGGGCAATGTAAAGTGGTGCGCGAAGGCAGCGACGTGACGATTGTGTCTTACAACAAAATGATGAAAGTAGCGCTGGGCGCGGCAGATGAGCTACAGAAGGAAGGTATTCAGGCAGAAGTGATAGACTTGCGTACGATTCGTCCGCTGGACTGGAAAACAATTGCGGAGTCTGTGAAAAAGACAGGGCGTTTGGTGATTGTAGAAGAGCAATGGCCATTCAGCTCAATTTCTTCGGAGATTTCTTACCGCATTCAGAAAGAAGTATTTGATTGGCTGGATGCACCGATTCGCCGGATTACTTCTGCGGATACCAATATGCACTATGCTCCAAATTTGGTGGCTGGAGCATTGCCCAACGTGGTCAAGACAGTGAAGATTGTGAAGGAAGTGATGTACGCCGTGAAGTAAGATTTTAGAATATTATTTGATGCCGCCGGCCAGACATGAAAGTGTTTGGGCGGCGGTTTTGTTTTTGGGAAAGAAAGGCAACAAAAGTAAATCCATCCCCAGCCAAAGGATGCGTTAGTAGCATTTCTATTATTTATTCAAGCCTAAATTTTTTCTGTAATTATCAATAACCTCGATTGCTTTAATGCTATCTCCAAAAAAACAAGGCGTTTCTTCAGGAATAAAATCAACTACTCTACCTGGATATTTCTCCTGTAATAAATTCCCAAGCTCTATGTAACGTGCATAGTATTCATAGCCAGCAATTTCTGTCCACAATTCATTCCCATTCTGAGAAATGGTAATCATCGTATCCGTTCCATTGTATTTCTCTAAAAGCTGAAAAATGAGTTTTTCATTGCCTGGAATATCCAGTAATTGATCTGCTGATTGCAGCATGCTTTGAGACATCTGCTTCCATAATGCTTTTTGTTTCTTTAAGGCAGCCTTATCTTTTTTTGTTCCAAATTTTCTCACTTCCGCTGCATCCGGATTAGAAATGATTTCCAGCAATTCAAAACACTTCGGACAACCTATTTCAAAAAAATCGTCAAAATATTCCAAAACTTCCGTGTCCTTTCCGGAACCATTCCAACCACATCCTTTGCACGTGAATTCGTGTTGTTTATACTGATAGTAACCAATGCTCATACACCTGTTTTTATTTATGTTCGCGTTTAATCTAAGCCTCCAGTAAGTTTTGATAAATGGAAAAATTCTCCTCATCATAGCAGACGAAAATTATTTGATCAAATCCATCTAATGATTCAAAATTTTTTACTGAAGCAATTGCGATTTCTGCTGCCTTGTCTTTCGGGAAATGATATACCCCCGTGCTGATATTTGGAAATGCAATGGTTTTTATGCCATGCAACGTGGCGAGCTTTAAGGAATTAGTATAACAATCAGCCAGTAACTGATTTACTTTTACGCTATCTCCATTCCAAATCGGGCCGACAGTATGTATGACATATTTAGCAGGAAGATTACCGCCCGTAGTTATTACGGCTTGGCCAATATCACACCCGCCTTGTCTTGCCCTAATCTTCATACACTCGTCCAGAATTGCCTTTCCCCCCTTACGATGAATTGCACCATCCACACCTCCGCCACCCAGCAAGGATGAATTAGCTGCATTAACAATAGCATCTATCGGTATAGTTGTGATGTCCCCTTTTATAATTTCAATTTTCACATTATTAGATATTAATGGAGAAAGAATAGCCGTCAAGGAAGGATTAGAATACGCGTTGAAGGATTTCAATCGTAAGTGTTATCTTTACGCAAAGTAAATCAAAATTCCTACTTTCCCAAAAAACTAGTTGAATTACAAACACGTATTTCCAGTGACTAATTAATTTATTGCTCAAAATTCACTTTATACTACTGCTCCAAAAAGCAGAATCAATAAGATTAAGAATAACCTGATCTTTACTAAAAATAGAAATGCAGAACTCAAAAGAACTTACCAAAATCGAATCCCAGCTAAAAGCTTTTGAAAAGGAAAATCCATCCTTCGCCAATTATAGATACTTTGATTGCGATGGGGATCCTACTCGATGTGATGTCTTTTTGGTTGGAATTAACCCCTCCAAAGGGCTTGCTAATGGAAAAATATTTTGGGAGTATTGGAATGCTCAATCAGGCTTCAATCATGAAGATTGGCTAGAGGATTACAAATCCGAAAATAAGAAAAACAAAAAACGAGAACAAAGTCCAACTAGACGGCGAATAGAAGCATTGAGGGATTTATTGAAAGAAAATGAGCACAAACTGCTTAATTGTAACGTGTTTTCAAAAAATACAAAAAGAGCAACAGAACTAAGCCACGACGATAAAAATTTGGAGGTCTTTCGTATATTAACTAAAGAAATCAAGCCCAAATGGATAATTGTTCATGGAGATTTACCCAAAAAGGTAATTGAGAAAGTCACCAACTATTCCACCAATACGCGCAAATGGGAATTTTTAGAATTGGACTTTGGTAGTTTCAAAAGTAAGGTGATGTTTATTCCGCATTTATTTAATGTAGCCCTTACAACGGAAAAAAACAAAAATCGCAATGTCCCGTTGATTTGGGATAAAATGGAATCTGAAATCAAAGACATGTAGCCATTGCTTCCGCAAACCTGCCCTAATAAGCTAAATGTTAGGAACTTCCGAAAGAAAAGCGAAAGAGCTTATTATCGACAACGCACCCACCCGTAAGTATGGCGCGTGAGCATGCACACCTTGTGTGAGGACAGAAAGACATTATCCAAATCCTGCTTTAGGAAGATGAAAGCCGAATATCATACCGCCAGCAAGAACGCACTAGAAGCCGCACATAAAACTGGCGGGGATTTCCGCTATAAACCTTCAACGCAGCTCCCGCAAACTCAGCCATCAGTCTCCCCTACTTCAAAAATTCATCAAAATAATCCGTGATCTTCTGCATCAAATGCACGCGGTCTTTGCCACGCACATTATGCTCATAACCCGGATAAACGAAATAATCCACCTGCACATTCGCATCCACTGAAGCCTTTAGAAAATCGATGCTGTGCTGCCAAACAACGGTAGCATCCTGCGCACCATTAATTACTAACAATTTGCCTTTAAGGTTTCCCGCTTTCGTCAGCAAATCGCTCTCTGCATAACCCTCAGGATTGTCCTGTGGCTTATCCATATAGCGCTCGCCATACATCACTTCATACATGCTCCAATCCATCACCGGCCCGCCGGCAACGGCAACTTTAAACACTCCGGGATGGCGCAACATTAAGCTCGTGGTCATAAAACCACCAAAGCTCCAGCCGTGTACGCCCATTCTATTGGCATCCACATAAGGCAAGGTTTTTAGGAATTCCACGCCTTTTAATTGGTCTTCCATTTCTACGGTACCAAGATGGCGGAATGTTACTTGCTCAAACTTCATTCCTCTATTTGAAGAGCCGCGACCATCCATAGTCCAAACGATATAACCGTGCTGCGCTAGGTATTCGTACCACAAATTAATACTGCCCGGAAAAGCATTTTTTACCAATTGCACATGCGGGCCGTTGTAGAGATAAACGATGACAGGATATTTTTTCTTGGTATCAAAATGAACGGGCAAAATGAGTCGCCCATAAAGCGTTGTTCCATCACCAACCTTGAAACTCAAAGATTTAATTTCTGGCCTTTCAAAATCGGCAAGCGTGTTGGGCGCGTCTTCCAACACTTTTACTACAGAACCATCTTCGGAACGAATCAAACTTCTTTTGGCAATAACATCGCCTCTAGAAGGCTTGGCACGCAATTCCACACTTGGGTTATTTCTCAAGTTTGCATCAAAAGTGCCTGTCGGTTCGGACTCATTACTAAAAACACCATACAGAAAGCTTCCATCCTCGCTAACCGAATAATTATGCGTTCCAGGTTCTGAATCAAAGCGATGCATTTTGCCAGTTTCCCAATTCACCGCATAACCATGTTTTTCGCGCGAGTCCTCTTTGGCAGAAGTAAAAAGCACTTCCCTTTTCTTTTCATTAAAGCCCAGAAAATCATTCACAACATAGCTCCCCGGTGTGAGACAAGTCATGGAATTTCGGGCAATATTGCACAGCCAAAGGTGCATATAGCCATCGCGCTGACTCCACCAAAGAAACTCATTATTATTGCCCGGCAGGAACGTTAAGGGATGCTGCGGCTCTACATATTTATCGTCCGTTTCCTGAATAATGGTCTTGGTTTTCTCCCCTGTTTTCGCATCGTATTGATTGAGCCAAAGATGGTTTTGGTCGCGATTGAGGATGCCGATGTACAGGTATTTCTCGTCAGGACTCCAAGTGATGCAAGTGAGGTATTGGTCTTTCGGACCTTCGGTTTTAACCGCAGTAGTTTGGCCGGTCGCCGGATTAAAAACCTGTAAAGTCACTTGGTGAGAAGTACGCCCAGCCATCGGGTATTTGATGTTGTGATTCTGAGCGGGCACTACGCTCCAGTCGATAATCGGATAATCAGCCACCATCGTTTGGTCCATGCGATAGTAAGCGAGATAAGTGCCTTTCGGCGAAAAGAAAATGCCTTTGTCGATGCCAAATTCATTGCGATGCACCGCTTGGCCGTTGATGATGTTGCTGTCTCGATCGTTGGTTACGGCAATTGCTTTTGAAAAATTGCTCGGAAGATTATTGGCGTAGTAAAGGTTGTTTTTCAGGGTGTAAGCAATAGCGCCGTTGGCTGCATGGCTAAGGTTGGCGTAGCCTTTCGGAAAAGTAAAGGCGTTCGAAGTTGTGACTGCCTGACCGTTATTAGAAGTAGAAATCGTGTAGAGATTGTCATCTTTCTCAAAAGCATAAACATTTTTAGAAAGCCAGTGGAAAGTCGGAAGTGTCTTCGCATCTTCTTTGAAATTGCCGACAACGCGAAAACGCGCCATGTCCATCACTGTATCAATTTTCCCTTCGGGGAAGCTGGTTTTGATGTAATAATCACGACCATTATTCTTTACGGTTTGATAGAATTCATGCGTGCCGGGGCGCCAACTTCCGTTCTTAATACTTTTCGGCGCAAGCGTAGTAGTGATACCATTTGTTGCCTCCGCCATCGTGTATTGCCGATGTTGTGCGAGAGCAGCATTGCCAAAGGCAAAAAGAAAAATAAAGAGGAGTGATTTGTATGAATTGCACATAGGGCGCGAAGGTAGGGCGAGAGATTAATGGTGAATTGTCAATGGTGAATTATTAAGGGATTGATTGACCAAAATGTCGCCCTTCCAGGGCTTCCTTTTCAAAAAATGAAACTGATGATGCTACAATAATATCGCCTCTCCGGGGCTACAGCACGTCCATTCCTCCCATCTTCAAATTTTCAAATCCTCTCCCCCAAACTTCAAATCATCAAATCTTCAAATCCCCTTAGTGCTTCTTAGTGTTCTTAGTGTCTTAGTGGTTAATCTTCAAATCACCACCCAATCTTCAAATCCTCAAATCTTCAAATTTCCTTAGTGCTTCTTAGTGTTCTTAGTGTCTTAGTGGTTAATCTTCAAATCACCACCCAATCTTCAAATCTTCAAATCTTCAAATCACGCCTCTCCCCGTACTTTTGCCGCGCTTTTAAAAATCTGAAAATCATGAAGAAATTAGTCCTCGCCTGCATCGCCATCCTGAGCCTTTTCTCCGCCCGCGCCGACGAAGGCATGTGGATTCCCAGCCTCATCGGCAAGAACTATGACGAGATGGTTCGTCTCGGCCTAAAGCTTAGCAAAGACGATTTATACAGCATCAATCACAGCTCAATCAAAGATGCCATCGTGCAGTTCGGTGGCGGTTGCACCGCCGAGATGATTTCAGCAAACGGATTGCTCATCACCAACCACCATTGT
>JBDTKK010000286.1:0-5128 GCA_039935335.1 Chitinophagaceae bacterium | reverse complement strand
CCATGCAAATCATCACACCCGATGTGAGCACGATCTGCACTGGTATGGCTGCGAGCATGGCCGCCATCTTGATGTGCGCCGGAACGAAAGGGAAACGCACGGCCTTGCGCCATAGCCGCATCATGCTCCACCAACCTAGTTCTGCTATTGGCGGACAAGCCACCGATATTGAAATCACGGTCAATGAAATCCGCCGTATCAAAAGCAATCTCTACACCATTATTGCTGAGCATACCGGACAAGACATAAAGAAAGTTGCCGACGATTGCGAACGCGATTATTGGATGATTGCTGAAGAAGCCAAAGAGTATGGCATCGTGGACGAAGTACTTACCAAAAACCCTAAAAAGGACGAAAAGAAATAGGAACCAAATCGGGCTAATTATTAGCTCGAAAACTTTCCTTTCAACATCAATTCTTTCAAAAAAATTCTTAGAAAAAATGTCTGCTTTCCATTTATACAATAGCCGCCTTCGCAATGACGATGAGGGCGACGAAGATGACGAACCGGCCAATGCCGATACCAAACATAGCCCGATGAGTATGTGGGCCAAAAAGAGCGATGAACTCTTCTTTGAAAACCGCGCAATCTATCTCTGGGGTGTGGTGGACGATACGTCTGCAAAGGATGTGGTGAATCGACTTTTGCTCCTCGATGCCGACAAGCCCGGTGAGGAAATTAAATTCTACATCAACTCTCCCGGCGGCGTTGTGACCAGTGGTATGGTGATGTACGACACCATTAAAATGATTAACTCTCCTGTCTCCACTATTTGTATGGGACTCGCTGCCAGCATGGGTTCTATCCTTTTATCAGCCGGCACCAAAGGCAAGCGGATGATATTTCCGCATGGCGAAGTGATGATTCATCAGCCAAGCCTTGGTGGTTATATGCGCGGTGTAAGTGCCGACCTGGAAATCCAAGCGATTCAAATAAAAAAGACCAAGGAAATTGGGGCGACTATTCTTTCTAAAAACACCGGACAGAGCTATGAAAAAGTACTGCGCGATTTGGAGCGCGACTACTGGATGGACGCTGAAGAGGCCGTGAAATACGGCATTGTGGATGGCATTCTTGATAAAATGAGCGGGCCGATTGCGAAGGCTAAGAAGAAATAATTTTATCGGTTTAGGTATGGAAAAGAAGCTCCGAGAGGGGCTTCTTTTTTTGGGCGAATTTCACCCGGCGGGTCATCGGATACGCCGCGAGAGGTGAAGTTCCAGATAGATTACTACCCGACCGAACAGAAAAGCACGTGCAAGCGCAACTGATGCGCAGCGAGAAGAATTGAATTTCGCCTGCACAAATTATCTGTATAGATTTTACATGCAGAGAAAAGACCGATAGAGATAAGGTAGCCTTGTCTCTACAAAGAAAGAAGTCTATTTCCTGATAATCAGAAAGACAATTGCAGCCATTTGCGCAACCCACATGCCCACCATCCATTTTATGAGGTCCAATTTACTGTCGGCTATTTCTTTTCGAATACCGACGAGGTCGTCTTTTGTTGCTAGAATGTTTCTTTCCGTCGTAAACTTATTGTCCACTACAAACTCAATCTCTTTAACAAAAGAACTTGCGTCCGCTTCATTTTTGAAGTAACGAAGAGAGATATTGTAAAGATTAAGGGATTGAGTCGCAGTCATCGAGAAAGCTATTAGCTGCAAATATACGGAAATCGGAGGCAGCTAAACCGTTAAACACACAATGTCCTTTTCTATCGAAAAGGAAACTCTTCATTTAATTCTCACCACTCATAATCCCTTTCCACGCGCTTCTTCAGCTTTTCTACTAGAAGATTTGTAGCCGGGCAACGATCAATATTCCCGATATAGGTTTCGGTGTATTCATCGAAGGGAAGCTTGTTGTGATGCGGAAATTCGGCACAATCCAACGGGCGGATTTCGTAGATGCTACAGCGATTATCGGCGGCCAAAAATTGACATGGTGTTTGCGTATTCACCCAATCTTTTGAGCCTTCATCCTGAAGCAACCATTTTTCTTTAAAAGCCTTTACAGAAAGCCCAAAATGAGCTGCTATACGCAGCATATCTTCTTTGGAATAGGTCGGCGTCATTTTCTTGCAACAATTGGCGCACTTGGTGCAATCTATTTGCTCCCAAACCCGTTTATCTGTTTCTGCAACTATTGGTGCAAAATCTTCGGGAACAATTTCTTCGAGCTTTTTTAAAAATTGTACAAGCCCAGCTTTATTGCGCTTGGCTCGTCTATGAAATGCAGGAAGATCCATGAGGGGTTGAAAGGCGTAAATGTAGGACTTGGCATCGTTTTGGATTGTGGATTCCTTGAATTTTAAGAAGACAGCATTTGCGATTGACCTTTCTTTTAAAAAATGAATTTTCAGAAAGAATTTTCGCGCCCAATCCACCTATTTTTGATGCAGTAGCATTCATGAACATTCCCCAAAAACTCTGCGCACTTTTCGTCCTGTGCCTAATGCTGCTAAGTCCCTTTTTGCTTAAAGCGCAATCACAAGATGCTCGTTTGGTAGATTCTTTGGTTCACGTTGCCGACAGCATTAATCGGGTGGTTCCATTTATTTATGATACCGTCTCGCGAAAGCATCAAAACCTTGCTGATACAGGGTTTCAGGTAAATGACACAACGTTAATCAGCAAAAAAGATTCTAGTGCTCCGAAGATTATAGCGGCACCCGAATATGATTTGAATGGTATCATTCGCGACAAAGCAACAGGCGAAGGCATTCCGTTTGCGACAGTTTTCTTTTCCGGCACCGGCGTGGGTACGCCCGCCGATTTGGAAGGGAAATTCTCTTTACATTTTACCGGTCAGCCGAGCGATACCTTGATGGCTTCGGCCATTGGATATGCTACCTATTCCCGAAGAATGATTTTGGGAAAAGATCATCAGCCAACAATTTTGATTGAATTGCATAGGGAAGTTGCGGCTCTTAGCGAATTCGTGTTTCACGCCGGTGAAGACCCGGCCTTAGCTCTATTGAAAAAAATAATTGCGGCCAAACCTTCCAACAATCCAGATCGCTTGGAGAATTATCAGTACAAGGTTTACAATAAATTAGAAGTCGATATTCGGAATCTTAGCAAAAAGCAATTCGAAGCACTACCCATTCCCTTGATTAAGCAATTCGGATTTATTTATAGTAATCTCGATAGCACTTCGGAAGAACGGCCTTTCCTGCCCTTTTTCCTCACCGAAAGTTTGTCTGACTATTATTATCGCCGCTATCCGAAAAAGACAAGGGAATTTATCAAAGCTATTCAAGTCCGCGGCATTAAAAATGAAAGTATTGACCAGTTTCTTGGAGCTAATTATCAAAATGTGAATGTCTATGATAATTTCATTCCGGTGTTTGAAAAATCCTTTGTGTCGCCAATTTCAGACAACGGGGCATTTTATTATAAATATAGAATCAAGGATACGCAGATGGCTTATGGGCACCCCATTATTCTAGTGAACTTTCGCCCTAAGCGTGCCGGGGAAAATTGCTTTTTTGGAGACTTTTGGGTCGTCGATTCTTCTTATGCGATTCAAAGAATTTCGTTGGAAGTTCCCAAGAATGCCAATATCAATTTCGTGAGCAAAATTAGCGTCTATCAAGAGGCAGCTCCAGTCCATGATTCTTTGTGGTTTACGATAAAAGATAAATTCGTTGCGGATTTCAACTTGCCCTATTCCCCGAAATTGCCAGGTTTTATTGGAAGAAAGACGACGACGTATAGCGATATCGAGACGAACAGCCCAGTTGTAAATGCAGTTTTAGATAATCCAGATTTCCACAAAGATGTGGTAATCAATGATTCAGCTCGCGACCGCGGTGATGCTTTCTGGAATAATGCCCGACCAGACACGCTTTCCAAGAACGAACAAGCCATATATGACATGGTTGATACCTTGAATGGACTTCCCGTTTTCCAAAAGTTGAAACGCACTTTGAAGTTCCTTTTTGGGGGATATGTTACCTTGGGAGCAATCGACATTGGGCCGTATTATAATATCTACAGTACTAATACTATCGAAGGTTCGCGCTTCCGGCTCGGATTGGCAACCAATAGTCAACTTTGGAAAGACATTCGCCTAAGTGGCTATGTCGCTTATGGCACTAAAGATAAGGTTCTTAAATATTACGGAGATGCTTTTTGGATAATGAATCGCTTGCCACGGAGCTATCTTTTTGCTTCCTATCGCCATGATATTGACCGTAGCAATAACTATTATGATAATCGAGTAACTGCAGACAATATCTTTAGTAATATTGGTAGGAAACATGGTATTCCATTTAAATTTGCGGCTGTGGATGATGCTCGATTTGAATATTTCAAAGAATATTTCAGCGGATTTTCTCATTTGGTTTCCTTCCAACATCGAATTTTTGATCCTTACTTGCCGTTGCCAGATGTTGGGATTTTTAGGGATGAAAATGGAAATCCCACAGAAAGTAGTACGGAAACGGAACTTGGTGTAAGACTTAGATACGCCTATAAAGAGACTTTTCTTTCCGCCAATTATTTCCGTTCCAGCTTAGGTTCCAAATATCCTGTTCCCGAAATTCGGTTTTCTTATGGCGTACCTCATTTCTTAGGTAGTGCTTATGAGTACAAAAAGCTTTCTTTCTCCATTTCCGATGATGTGAAGATTGCGCCGCTGGGATCTATTTATTATAACCTTTTCGCGGGACAGACCTTCGGCACCGTTCCTTATCCATACCTAGATGTTGCGCCCGGCAATGAATTTTATTACTACAATCGCTTCGCGTTCAATATGATGAACCGTTATGAGTTTTTATCCGACCGTTATGCAGGTTTCAACTTTGAGCACAGCATCGGTGGTGGAATCTTCAATTACATACCTTACCTGCGGAAAGCGAAGCTGCGGCAATTCTGGACAGCGAAAGGGATAATTGGCACTTTAAGCGATGCGAATAAGCAATTGAACATGTTGCCGCCGCCAAACTACCGGTTTAAAACCTTGGAAAACAGCCCGTACATAGAAGTAGGAACGGGGGTGGAAAATATTCTGCAACTTTTCAGAATTGACTTTATTTGGCGGGTTACGCCACAACCACTGCCCAATGAGACCCGAAGCAAGTATTTTGGGATTTTTGGGAGTGTGAAGTTTAAGTTTTAG
>JBDTKK010000285.1:0-3379 GCA_039935335.1 Chitinophagaceae bacterium | reverse complement strand
CAAGAACCATTAGATATAGCACCGAAACTTACCCCTAAAGGATGATTCCAATTAGCTTGACCTACATTGACCACGAATGCTTTGCCATTAACCAAGCAGCCAAGCGTGTTTGCACCGCTGTGAGTTGCTGCTGGGAGTTGGGAAAGAGGGTCTGGTGTATTGGCTTTTTTGCAGCTTGGGCATAACAGTACCCAAAAAATCAGAAGGCTAAAGGACAAAGTTTTATAGCTCATTTCCATTGTTGTATTTACTGCCGTATATCAAACCGCCCATCAGTTATGTGCACCACCACACCGCTATCATTGGCCGCATCAAAATTGAAAGTGCCGGCGATGACAGAACCATCGTAGTAAGAAATGGTAATTTCACCAGTATTTGATACGTTTGTTACAAATTCGTTGTTGCCATTTATCGCTGTGCCATCTAAAGGGTTTAGAAATTCGGCTCTTGATTGATAGTCGGTAGTCAAATTAAAAGTTGAAGGAATGGTTGGATTCGTACCACTTTCATTAAATCTAATTGTGAGATGCCTCGAATCAGGTTTTCCATCAATTTCCCAAGAATATCCGTCATACGGTGAAAATGAAACACCTAATGGGTGATTCCAATTAGCTAAACCTACATTTACTAAAAACGCTTTGCCATTAACCAAACAGCCAAGCGTGTTTGCACCGCTGTGAGTTGCTGCTGGGAGTTGGGAAAGAGGGTCTGGTGTATTGGCTTTTTTGCAGCTTGGGAAAATTAGGCATATAGCAAACAACAAAATAGAGACGACAAGATTGCATTTCATAGCGGGATTGATTCTAGGCCTGAATTGGTAGCATCACAAGTTAAAGCAAATGATTTGGCTTTAGGATGATTTGTATTTTAGTTGATTGAAATTTCGGCACAAGCCATTTTTTCAGGGGTGAATAGCAAGATATTTCTTGTTTAATGGAGGCTCAAATGTAGCCTGGTCGCTCAATGAATAATTCAAAACTCTCCTTTATTATTCCCTGAAAAAGTCAGCAAAAACACAGATTCTTCTTCCGCAAAAATATAATGATGAAGCCTTGGTTGAATCGCCGCGATTTCTTCTTCGTCCAAGGAAAAACTTTGCTCTTCTGTTTCTATCCAAAGTCTGCCACGCAACAATTGTACGCTCAAAGCAGCTTCCATGGCTTTATGTACCAGTTCCGAACCTTCCCGAATAACGACCAATACAATCCGCTGTGTGTTGCTATGCAACAGCGTTATTGCATTTCGGTCGCCTTCCAGCCATGCTTTCTCACTAAGAATCGTTCCAATAGCATCACGAATATTCAAGCGCAACGTCGGCGCATCCAGTATTCTGGCACCATCGGGACGATTTTGTGTGGCTTTGTTATGTTTTAATGAGGAAGTTTCCATGGAACAAATTTCAGTAAAATTGTGCCCTGCGCCATTGCAAATTCGGCCTAATTCAAACTCCTGAAATCCACCGGCACCAATTTGCTTACGCCAGGCTCCTGCATCGTCACACCATAAATCACGTCCACCGCCGCCATCGTCTGTTTGTTGTGCGTCACAATGATGAATTGCGAGTTGTCGGAAAACTGCCGAATCATGTTGGTAAACTTGCCCACATTGGCATCGTCCAACGGCGCATCCACTTCGTCCAAGATGCAGAAGGGAGCAGGTTTGATGAGATAAATGGCAAAGAGAAATGCTGTTGAAGTCAGGGTTTTTTCCCCACCGCTCAACTGTGTGAGTGTGGAAGGTTTTTTGCCTTTGGGTTGGGCATAGATTTCAATGCCGCTTTCCGCAATATTATCAGGATCCGTAAGGCGCAAATCTGCCGAATCTTCTGAAGTGAAGAGTGCTTTAAATACTTCCGAAAAATTCTTCCGCACAGCATCAAAGGTTTCGCGGAAACGGTTGTTGGCCGTGGTTTCTACCTCTTCGATAGTGGCGAGTAGGGACTCTTTGGCATTCACCAAATCCGTCTTCTGCTCTACGATAAAATCATGTCGGGTTTTCACTTCGCCAAAAGCTTCAATGGCCGTAGGATTCACTTCGCCCAGATTATCAAGGCGTTTTTTCATCCGCTCACTTTCGGCGGTCAGCTCTTCCAGACTTAGTTCCGTCGTCCGATCTTCTTCAAGGATAGTCTCCAATGAGACCTTGAATTCCACGCTCAATCGCTCCTTCATGCCCGCGAGCTGCAACTTCATTTCACTCAACTTTTCCCGAATGGAATTGAGCAAAGAATCTGACTGGTCTTTTTCTTTTCTTTTTTGAGAAAGTCCGCTTTCGGCGGCACTTACAGCGTTCCTAAGTTCATAATAGCTCCGGTCTTTTTCATTCAGAATCTTGTCGTCGGTTTCTTTTTTCTGAAGCAATTGATACAGTTCTTCATCGCCGGAATGCAAGAGTTTTTCAGTCTCCTTAATGCCGCTCGAAGCGGTGCTTTGCGCTTCTTGGGCCTGCTCCAATTGGCGTTTCGTCTCCAGCAATTGATTGCTCCTGAAGCTTAATTCGCCTTTCAGGCTTTCCAGTTTACTCTGTTGCCGCGTGTATTGGATGTTCTGCGCGTTGTATTGGTCGTTGGCGTTATTAAATCGGATTTGAGCTTCGCTAAAAATGCTTTCTGCACCATGCACTTCTTCGGCCAGCGCATCCATTTCTTCATTCACTGCTTTCAGCTCAATGCGGGTCGTAGCAATGCTTTCCTGCAATTGCGCTACTTGATGTTGCAAGTCGTCGCGGCGCTTATCTGCACTCGCATTAGCAGATTCGTAAGTCTCAATTCGGTTGCCAAAATTGGAAATGCTGTTTTGCAGTCGGTTGATTTCCTGCTTCGTGTTTTCTATGCTTTTGTCGGCGAGTTCGGCATTGAATCCGGCAAGTAAACTTTGCGTCGCAGATATCTCCGCACGCAGTTCGCCAGAGATTTTTGCAAGCACGGCAATCTCTTCTTCAAGTCTTTCCAGGTTTTTAGCGCGACCAATTTTATTCCCTTCAAACAATCCAACGGAGCCACCGCCAACTGTCAGCGGCTCGCTTTTGTAACGTCCTTTTTTATCGACTAATATTTCTCCTGAATCGCTGTGCGTGCCTTCTTCGAGATGTTCAAAGACCAGAACGTTTCCTAAGAAATGCTCTGCAAGCCGTTGGTACTTTTCTTCTACTTCCACCAAATCCAATGCTGCGATTCCTCCTTTGGTTTTTGAGGAAACGGTTTGGCTTTCAGCAGGAATTTTATCAAGAAGAATGAAGTTGGCTTTGCCTTTCTTATTGCTTTCCAGCAATCGGATGGCTTGGGCCGCTTCCTCAATGTTCTCTACCACATAATAGTTGAGATACTGGTCCAACACACTTTCCAGCGCCGCCCGATATTCTGTTTTCACCACAAAAATAT
>JBDTKK010000284.1:0-7005 GCA_039935335.1 Chitinophagaceae bacterium | reverse complement strand
ATGCCTTGTGCGCCCTTTCCTCCAGAAGCAAAATCACCAACAGTTGCCGGAATAAACATCAAAGCTTGTGCAAAGATGATAGGCATTACACCCACCATATTCACTTTCAAAGGAATAAAATCGCGGGTACCGCTCACCTCGCGGGCAGCATTGCTAGAACCTATAATTCTTCTAGCGTAGTTCAAAGGAACACGGCGAGTACCTTGCGTAAGCAAAATAAGGCCGACAATCACCACGATGAACAATGCGATTTCTATCAAGAAAATAAGCAAACCGCTTGCGCCACCTTGACTATTTCTGAAATCAAATTCCTGCGCCAAAGAGTGTGGAAAACGGGCCATGATACCCACCATGATAATAAGGGAAGTACCATTACCAATACCCTTTTCAGTGATTTTTTCACCTAACCACATTACGAACATAGTACCGGCTGTGAGCACGATAACAGTAGTGAGCGTAAACATGAAAGGAGAATAGTGCGTCAGGTCTATAGCAGACTGATACGCTGGTGTACGCAGGAAGGTCGTAGCGTAGGCAATACTTTGGAAAGCCGTCACAATTACGGTGAGGTAACGAGTCCATTGGTTGATTTTATTCCGACCACTTTCTTCCTTTTGCATCTTCGCAACTTGTGGTACAATGATACCTGCAAGCTGCATAAAGATGGAGGCCGTGATGTACGGCATCACACCCAATGCGAAGATGGCAGCACGCAAGAACGCACCACCCGAGAAGGAGTTGATGAGGCCCAGAATACCGCTACCACCGCCCGATTCAGCTTCTTTGAGCATGTTCGGATTGAGGCCGGGTATAGTAATGTAACAACCCACACGGTACACGAGTACGAGGAGCAGTGTGTAAAGAATTCTTTTCCGGAGCTCTTCAATGCTCCAGATATTCTTCAGCGTATCAATAAGTTTCTTCACAAAAATTGTAGTAGGGGCGGAGACGAAAAAAGAATGCGAATAAACGACAAAAGACGCACCTTGCCAAATGCGTCTTTCAAAGTCGTTTTTTAGGGTTTCAATAGTATCGAGCGGCAAGACTCGAACGGGCGAAAACGACCAATAATTTTAGATGATTTCAACAGTAGCACCTAAAGCTTCAATTGCAGCTTTAGCCTTAGCGCTCATTGCAGAAACTTTAAAAGGAATTACGGCTTTTAATTCACCATTGCTCAGAATCTTTACCAAATCAGTGCGAGCGATAAGACCGTTGATGTACAATTCATCCAAAGAGAATTCCTTCAATTCATATTTCTCAATGAGGAAGTCCAAATCTCCAAGGTTGAATACTTTGTAAGATACGCGGAATGGATTAATGAATCCACGCTTTGGCATCCGGCGTTGAAGCGGCATTTGTCCCCCTTCGTGACCGTTTTTCTTTTGATAACCTGTGCGGGCTTGCTGGCCTTTGTTACCTTTTGTTGCCGTTGTGCCGTGGCCTGAACCTTCACCACGAGCGATACGCTTTCCGTGGTGTGTTGCGCCGGCGGCTGGCTTAAGATTGTTGAGTTGCATTTTGTTCGTTTTTTTACTTGCGCGGAACGGAACCGCTCGCGATTATGAAATACCCTTGCTGGAGTGTTTTGCTAATTGAGAATTGAAAAGTAGGCTTAGGCCAATTCTTCCACCTTCACGAGGTGTTGTACTTTCACAACCATACCCAAAATCTGAGGGGTTGCTTCCTTTTCTACAGTCGTATGCATCTTGCGAAGCCCTAAAGCTACCAAAGTGCGCTTCTGACGCTCAGGACGGTCTATGCCGCTCTTGATTTGCGTGATTTTAATCGTTGCCATTGTGTATAGTATTTGTGCTTTAAACCAAAAGGAAAACTTTTTGGTCTAAATGCTCTTTATCCGTTGAAAACTTTTTTAAGATTGATATTCCGATCGCGGGCAACCTTAATAGGCTCGCGAAGCAATTCCAAAGCGTGGAAAGTAGCTTTTACCACATTGTGCGGATTGGCTGAACCGAGGCTCTTGCAAAGTACGTCGGTGATACCGGCACTCTCCAAAACGGCACGCATAGAACCTCCGGCAATTACACCTGTACCATGCGCTGCTGGCTTGATAAGCACCTTTGCAGCACCTACTTTGGCAAACTGCTCATGAGGAATAGTTCCTTTCATTACCGGTACTTTGATGAGGTTCTTCTTCGCATCATCAATGCCTTTGGTAATCGCTTCCTGCACTTCCTTCGCTTTGCCCAAGCCCTGACCCACTACGCCGGCACCATCGCCAACTACAACGAGCGCTGAAAAGGAAAATGCACGACCACCTTTGGTAGTTTTCACCACGCGATTGATAGATACAACCTTCTCGGTAAGCTCAAGCTCACTGCCTTTTACGCGATTTGTTTCTGTGTATGACATGTTCTTTTAATTAGCTGATGTGAAAATTAGTTGATTAGCTAATGGCTCACATCATTGTTATTTAATTCATCAGCTAATTAGCTAATCAGCTAATCAGCTACCCGATTTAGAATTTAAGACCTCCCTCGCGAGCACCGTCAGCCAGGCTCTTTACGCGACCATGATAAAGATATCCGCCACGATCAAAAACACAACCTTCAAGGCCAGCGGCTTTTGCACGCTCTGCAAGAAGTTTTCCCACTTTCGCGCTCTTCTCTATTTTGCTTCCTCCACCAGAAAAAATATCCTTTTCACGGGAAGATGCCGCTGCTAGCGTGCGACCAGTTTTATCGTCAACCAACTGAGCGTAGATATCTTTATTGCTGCGGAATACAGAAAGGCGTGGCTTTTGGGCAATACCTGAAACGGTGGCCCGGATGCGCCAGCGAAGTTTCTGACGGCGAATTTGTTTTGCTGCGAGTGGCATAATTTATCTTGTTTTTACGGGCTCACACTCTTGCGAGAATGGCTACCGGAGTTTGTTTAAAATGATTTTCGTGCCGACTGAATTACCAAAAAAGAAACCGACATTCGACACGAAATTTTATCTTACTTACTTGCTGTTTTACCTGCTTTACGACGAACCACTTCACCAACGAAGCGAACACCTTTACCCTTGTACGGCTCGGGCTTACGAAGAGAGCGAATTTTAGCGGCGATTTGACCAATCAATTGCTTATCGATTCCTTCCAAAAACAGCTTAGGGCTTTGGCCTTTCTCTGCAGTTGCAGTAGCTTTAATCTCAGCAGGCAGTTCAAAGATGATGTTGTGAGAATAACCCAAAGCCAAGTCAATAGTTTGACCAGTGACTGTGGCACGATAACCCACACCAATCAATTCCAAATCGCGCTTGTAACCTTCAGTTACGCCATGAACCATATTGGCAATCAATGAACGGTAAAGGCCGTGCATAGCGCGATGCCGAATTTGCTCTGTCGGGCGCTTCAGTTCTACTGTATTACCCTCAATCTCCACTTTAAGGTCGCGGTCAACTTGTTGGGTCAATTCACCTTTAGGACCTTTTACTTTCACTTCATTTGAAGGAGAAACAGTTACGGTAACTCCTGCTGCCAGAGTGATGGGCTTCTTACCTATACGAGACATTGTCTTTCTTTATTTAAAAATTAAAAACCGGCTTTCAGCGTTGTATAGTGCGCTTAGATTATCGGTTGTGTAAATGATTCTTTTTTTGTAGAATTTCTTTCCAAAAGCTTAGTAGATGTAGCACATTACTTCTCCGCCTACATTTTGTACGCGAGCTTCCTTATCGGTCATTACACCTTTAGAAGTGGAGATGATAGCTACACCAAGTCCGTTTTGTACACGCTTAATTTCCGCAGGTTTTGCGTATTGACGCAACCCTGGGCGGCTTACTCTTTCTAGGCTTTTGATAGCCGGTTCTTTAGTCTCAGCATTGTACTTCAAAGCGATTTTGATAAGCCCTTGCTTGTTATCATCTTCGAACTTGTACTTCAGGATATAACCTTTGTCGTAAAGGATTTCAGTCATGCGCTTCTTTACGTTGCTTGCTGGAATCTCCACGATGCGGTGACGAGCCATTTGTGCGTTACGAATGCGGGTAAGGAAATCTGCTATTGGGTCTGTAACCATCTTTTTGTTTGTGTTTTTATGTTATGATTTGCGGGCAGCAATGCCACTCGCTTTTTGTTAGTGGTATCAGCTCGGTGGCTGACCTGTTAACCTTTCGACCTTTCGGAATAATTGAAAGAAATTACCAGCTCGCTTTGGTTACGCCCGGAATCTTACCATCCAAAGCCAAGTCGCGGAATACGTTCCGGCATACGCCGAAGTGACGCATATAGCCACGAGGACGGCCTGTGATTTGGCAGCGATTGTGAAGACGAACAGCAGAACTGTTCTTTGGCAGCTTGTCCAATGCTTCATAATCTCCGGCAGCCTTGAGGGCTGCACGGCGTTCTGCGTATTGGGCTACCATGCGCTCGCGCTTACGGTGACGAGCTTTTACTGATTCTTTTGCCATTTATTTTTCAATTTGCTGCTTTGCCAAAAGCATCACAGCGGTGATTATTTTTCTGAGCTTCTGAACGAAATCGTCCTAAAGCCTACAATTATTATTCAGCTACTTTTTTTGCATTCTTGAAAGGCATACCTAGTTCTTTCAACAACTCGTAAGCTTCTTCGTTAGTCTTGGCAGTAGTCACAAAAGTGATGTCCATCCCAGAAATGCGATTGATCTTATCGATGTTGATTTCAGGAAAAATGATTTGCTCTGTAACACCCATGGTATAGTTACCACGACCGTCAAAAGACTTGTCATTAATCCCTTTGAAGTCACGAACACGTGGCAAGGAGATAGACACCATGCGATCCATGAAGTCATACATATTGTTGCCGCGAAGTGTAACTCGGGCACCAATCGGCATCATTTTACGAAGCTTGAAATTGGAGATGTCCTTTTTAGAAAGCGTTGGAACAGCCTTTTGACCGGAAATGGTGGACATTTCGTTCACGGCATCATCAATCAGCTTCTTATCGCTAACAGATCCCTTTACACCTTGGTTAAGGCAGATTTTCTCAAGACGAGGACATTGCATCACCGTCTTGTATCCGAACTTCTTCATCAAAGCCGGGATTACTTCATCGTTATACTTCTTTTGAAGCCGAGGAATATATGTTGCTATAGCGTTTGCCATTTTTACTGCAAAATTTAAAATGCAAAATGCAAAAGTAAAAAACGAACTTTTGAACCTTGAATCCTGTATTACTTATTACTTAATTACTGCTCCAGATTTCTTTGATACACGGTTGAAGCCTGTTTCGGTGCGTTCGCGCTTTATGCGGGAAGCAGCCTTAGACTTCGCATCCCAAAGCATTACGTTGGAAATGTGCACTGGTGCTTCTTCCTGAACGATGCCGCCCTGAGGATTTTGAGCGCTTGGCTTTTTATGCTTTGTTACTGTGTTTACACCTTCTACGAGCACACGCTCTTTAGTATGGTAAACGGCCATAACACGCTTTGGCGCTGTACGATCTTTGCCAGCTCCGGCAATTACTACAACACTATCGCCTTTGCGAATATTGAACTTTGGTTTGAAACGCTTTTTCACTTAGATATTTATTGTCCTGACTCTGCCGTCAATTTTCTAACGGGCGGCGAAGGTAAGGGATTATTACAAAACTTCAGGGGCTAAAGAAACTATTTTCATGTAACCCTTATCGCGCAACTCGCGGGCAACGGGGCCGAATATCCGTGTACCGCGTGGATCGTCGGAGTTGTTGAGCAATACAACGGCATTGTCGTCAAAGCGAATGTAAGAGCCATCCTTACGACGAAGTTTATTCTTCGTACGCACGATAACAGCTTTAGAAACAGTTCCCTTTTTGATGCCGCCAGCAGGGATAGCGTCTTTTACGCTAACCACAATCTTATCGCCAATACCGGCAAAAGACTGACCGGAGTTGCCTAATACTCGGATACAAAGAACTTCTTTGGCGCCGCTATTATCGGCTACTGAGAGCCGGGATTCTTGTTGTATCATTTGTTATGAATTTGGGAGGTATTGGGTATTTAGAATCAGATATAAGGTTGCTAGGAATTAAAACTCTGTCCAGCCTCTTGATACTTGCTACTAATGACTTGATACCAAATATTACTTAGCTTTTGCAATCACTTCTACGAGTCTCCAGCGCTTGGTTTTGCTCATGGGGCGAGTCTCCATAATTTTCACAGTGTCACCGGTACCGGCGCTATTGTTTTCATCATGGGCGTGAAAAGAAGAACTTTTCTTCAAGAATTTCCCGTACATCGGGTGCTTTACTTTACGCTCTACCATTACGGTGATGGTTTTATCCATCTTGTCGCTGGTCACCAGCCCAGTACGCACTTTGCGGTTCTTACGCTCCACGCCTGTAGTTGCCGGTGCTGTTTGATTCGTTGTATTTTCCATTGTCGGATATTATTTGCTTAGCGCTCTTTTGTTTTCTTCAGTCTTCAATTGTGCAATGCGACGGCGAAGTGCGCGAATGCTGAGCGGATTTTCAATTGGATTTACCGCGTGGCTGAATTGCAGCTTCTTCATGCGCATTTCTTCGTCGGCGATATTGTTGGATAGCGCAGCATCGTCCCAAGTACGATATTCGTGTGCGTCCACTTTGGTTTTCTTTGCCATTATTCTTGAAATTTAAAAGGTAAAAGCTGAAGTAACTTGCGCTCTCGCAGTCTCTCCTCCTAATTTTTGACTTTAATTATTTAGCTGCTAATTATGCTCCTGCGTAATCTGCTCTTACTACAAATTTGGTTCTAATAGGAAGCTTTTGAGCGGCAAGCGTCAGCGCTTGCTTGGCTACTTCCATGGGCACGCCTTCTGCTTCAAACAGTATCAGTCCTGGCTTCACTACCGCAGCATAGTACTCCAAGTTACCTTTACCCTTACCCATCCGCACCTCGGCTGGCTTTAGCGTAATTGGCTTATCGGGGAAAATGCGAATCCAAACGTTACCCTCACGCTTCATGTGGCGGGTAATAGTCTGACGAGCTGCTTCAATCTGGCGATTAGTCATCCAAACGGAATCAAGCGCCTTCAGGCCAAATGAGCCAAATGCAATGGTTGT
>JBDTKK010000283.1:0-2917 GCA_039935335.1 Chitinophagaceae bacterium | reverse complement strand
TGGTGAAGCCATAGAAGTAAAGAGAAAATTGGCACGTCTTAAATCGCGGTTACTACGGTATTTGAAGGCGATTTCGGTATTGTCGAAGTTGGGAAGCATGGAATGTTTTGTGGCGCAAAATTATGCTTGACGAACTTGCTTTCAATGCCGCAAATCATAGACCGCTATGAGAATGGTAAATACCGCGCGAAAATTGGTGCGTAATTGCGAAACCCATACTTTTACGCGAAACAAGGAAACAAATCTTAACCAAACAATTTTATGATGAAAAAGTCATTTTTACTTTGTGCAATCGGGCTGACGAGTTTCGGTGCTTTTGCACAACAAGCTCGAAACAGTGTCGTTCACTCGGCGGCGAATGAGGCATCAAATGAGGCTGCTATAAAAACAGCATCACCCGTTTTTGGTGGTAATTATATCACCGAAAGTAAATTTGCCAAAAATGCAAAGGCTACAGCAACCGCATTCTGGACGGAAGATTTCTCTACAGGGACCGCCACATCACTTCCAGCAGGATGGAGTGTAACTGCTCCTTCGGGACAAATTGGAAACTGGAGGTGGACGAATGGACCTGCATCTGGCGGGTTCTCTGTAGGAGTGTTGAAATCTACCACTGCCGCTAACGGCTGGATGATTTTTAACAGCGATTCCATCGGAAAATTACAGCCTACCACGCTACCAATTCAAGGTTCATTGATTTCCCCTTCTATCAACTGTGCTGCACACTCATCAGTAATGGCAACTTTCCAACAGTTGTTCCGCAAATTTCGGGATTCTACCTATCTGGACGTGAGCAACAACGGTGGTGCCTCTTGGACCACCTACCCTATTCAGGTAAATAATTCCTTGAACAACAACACTACTAATGCTAATAACCCAACGATAGTTCGTATCAACATTAGTGCCACCGCTGCAGGCCAGGCGAATGTGAAATTGCGCTTCCGCTATGAGGACAATGTTTACAAAGGGGGTACATTAAATTGGCTTCTGGATGACGTAGCACTTGCCGAGTTGGATCCTGTAGAATTAGGTATTGCGGGCTCAGCAATGTTCCATATGAATGGCGCGTCAGACCAATACACCGGATTGTCCTTGTATAACAGTATTCCTTTACGCTTGGCAGACTCTATGTTGCCAATTACCTTCCTTACTAATTATGGACTCAACCCTGGAATTAATGTCAACGCCAACGTTCAAGTCTTCAAGGGAACCAGCTCTATCTATGCTAAGAGCCATGTCTATGGTAGCCTGCCTACGGGCGGAGTGGATTCGACAGATGATTTTAGCGATGTCACACCTTTCCTTCCAACGTCAACCGGCAACTATACGGCAGCGTTTAGCATTAACCCTGCTAATGATGCCTTCGCTGCGAATAATGTTGACACCTTTAAGTTCACTGTAACAGACACCGTATTCACCACTTATGGATCTACTGATGCGGGTGGATATTATCTCCATAGACCCGCAAGCCAAGGTGGCGAAATTTCTTATCAACTGGGTTCTCGGTTCGATATTCCCGATGGTCACTCTGATACACTCTCCAGTGTAAGTGTGAGCTTCACTGCCGGTACATCTACTGGTGTTAATACAGCAGTGCAGATTTATAAGTACAATTATACTACTAGTCAATGGGACGTAAAAGGCAACTGCTATTCAAAAATCCTTTCTGCTGCCGACATTAGTAGTGGCAACACTCGCACATTCACAACATATGCTGTTAATGCAACTGCTGGAGCAGCTCGTTATGTTTTGGGTGCAGGTGTCTATGCAATAATTGTAAAAACTGTAAATGCTGGAGCAAACGATAACGTTGTAATAGAAGCGGCATCTCCTATTGGCACCCACCCCCAATATACACTGTACTTTGGTCGGATTGATACGTCGGACAACGCAAATACTAACTCTTATGGGCAAGGCTTTCCAAACACCAACCTTGGTGTTGTTCCTTATATTAATGCCAACTTTGGTACTATTCCACCACTTAGCGTTGGATCAATTTCAGCAATAAAAATTGGAAATGCTTATCCTAACCCAGCGAACAACGCAATCAACATTCCGATGAATGTAAAGGGCAATACTGACGCTACAATCACATTGTCCAACGCAATGGGACAGGTGGTAAGAACACTGACGCTTAATGGCCTTACAACGGGTCAAGCTAAGTTGGTGACTATCCCTACTTCAGATCTTGCCGCAGGTATGTACCTCTACACGATTGAAGCGAATGGCGAGCGTGCCTCTGACCGCGTCATCATCCGTCACTAAGTAAATACCATTTTAAGGTAAAATTTGAAGGGGCAGCACGCAAGTGTTGCCCCTTCTTTATTGGCGATAAGCAAACAATGGCTAACATTGCCCTTTCTAAAAAAAGAACGCTCCTTGTAGCTTAATAAATATTGGATACTGTAACAGACTAGAATGGCTAAGAACTTATTGATAGTGGAGTCGCCAGCAAAGGCGAAAACAATTGAGAAAATACTGGGTAAGGATTTTGAAGTGAAATCCTGCTTCGGACACATCCGCGACCTCGCGAAAGAAGACATGGGCATCAATATCGCAAAAGATTTTGCTCCTAATTACATCGTGTCTGATGATAAAATCCGAGTGGTGAATGACCTCCGCGCTGCCGCGAAGAAAAGTGAAGAAGTATGGCTGGCAACGGATGAGGATCGCGAAGGGGAAGCCATCTCCTGGCATCTTTGCGAAGTACTCGGCTTGAAACCCGAAATCACGAAACGCATCGTCTTCCACGAAATCACCAAACCCGCTATTAAAAAGGCAGTCGAGAATCCACGAACCGTGGACATGCATCTGGTACACGCCCAGCAAGCACGACGCATACTTGACCGTATAGTTGGCTTTGAAATCTCCCCAATCCTTTGGCGGAAGATGAGCATGAAAAACAATCTCTCCGCCG
>JBDTKK010000282.1:0-6451 GCA_039935335.1 Chitinophagaceae bacterium | reverse complement strand
TGAAGAAGTCAGTCATGTCGCCGGTGTTCTCCTTTACTGTCTTAGCAGTTTCGGTAGCCTTTTCGGTAGTTTGACTGAAGATGTTCTTCTGGTTGTCCAACCAGTTTTTGTACCACTCACTACCCTTCTCGATAGTTTCGTTTACCAAGGTGTTACCGTTGGCAAGCTTGCGGGTGTTTTCAACTGTTGTATCCAACAGTGTTTTTTGCGCGTCCATCATAGTATCTAGGATACTGTTGTCGTTTTGCATAATTATTCGTGTTTAAAAATGATAAGAATCTTCTTGAAAAATGAAAGGTTTAGAACCCTCATTTGCGGCGCGAAGGTACGGGTTTCGCAAACACTAAACGTTAATCTGTGTGAAATTTCTGTTATTCTCGTGTAAACAAACTAAAATCGGCTACTAGAAATGCGGTAAAGTTTGACAATTCCTAGGCTATTCATTCTCCATTTTCCTGAAAATCGTGGAGAAATGATTGGCTTTTTTACCAAAAAAATTACCCGAAAATTCAGCTACAAATAGTACCGATTCGCCACCACATATTCCCATACTTCATCGGGCAGGAGATACTGTACCGACTTCTTTTGTTTCAGTTGTTGGCGAATAAAAGAAGCGCTTATTTCCAGTAGTGGCGCGTCCATTGTCTGAATGCGAGCGCCTTCAGGAATTTTGATTTCAAAGCCCGGACGACGATATACGAGCAGCTCATAATTGGCCAATAATTGCTCAGGATTCTTCCAGCGATGAATGTTCTGGAAGGAGTCGCTACCCATAATCACAGAGAACTTTTCCAGCGGAAATTTCTCCTGCAAATAAGTAAGCGTATCTATGGTGTAAGAAGGCTTGGGAAGTGAGAATTCTACACTGCTGGCGCGGAATTTCGGGTTGGATTCAATGGCCAATTCCACAAGATGCAGCCGATGGTATTCATTGAGCAAAGAGTGCGATTCCTTGAGCGGATTGTGTGGAGAAATAACGAACCAAAGCTTGTCGATTTCGGAATGTTGCAAGACGTGATTGGCAATGATGAGATGGCCAATATGAATGGGGTTAAAGGAGCCGAAATAAAGACCGATGTGCATGAAAAATTCTTCTACAAATTCCCCTAAGGGATAAGACAAAATAACCGTCCGCCGCGGCGGAAAATTAGGCAGCAAAGATGAGCCGCATGGCGCGGAATTCCTGAAAAAATCAATTTCCGTTTTGTGAAGAATGCGCGAGTTCGACTTTATAAAGAAGCGTTCGAGGCGATGTGCAAGTACCTTTGAGCCATGGAAACCATTGTGCAGCTTTCTAAACTTAAAGCAGGTAGAAAGGCGCGGATATCGAGGCATGAAGACACGGAATTCAAGCACACTTTAATGGAAATGGGCTGCTTGCCCGGTGAGCCGATTTGGGTAGAAATGCTCGCACCCATGGGCGATCCGATGGCTATTTCTATCGCGGGCTATTATCTTAGCATTCGGAAAAAAGATGCCGAAAATATTTGGGTAGAAATAACAGGATAAGTTACCAAAGCCAACAGCCTTTTCTTCAAGAAAACTGCTTCCATTTTTCAATAAAAATCTACCTTGTCTGCACGCTTTTTTGAACAAGATATAAAGTCCTGCCTCACGCGCAAACGCGCTCTGGGCAAGTATCTGGAGGAATTGATTCGCCTTCGGAAACCAAACCTTAAATCCATTCGACTACAGTATGTTTTTTGCACCGATTCCACGCTTCATAAAATCAATCTTCAGTTTCTCCATCACGACGACTACACCGACATTATCACTTTCGACCTGTCCGACAAAGAACACGAACTCGTCAGTGAAATTCACATCAGCATAGAGCGTGTGCGGGAGAATGCACAGACTTTCCAAAGCGATTTTAATACAGAATTGCATCGTGTCATCTTCCACGGAGCATTGCATCTTTGCGGCCTTGGCGACAAGACAGAAACTGAGAAGAAAATAATGCGCAACGCCGAAGACGAGGCTCTTAAAAACTGGTTTGCCATAAGCTCCTTAACCCATGAAAATTGAACGCGTTTACGAGGACGAGGATTTAATCATTGTCAACAAACCGGCTAGTCTTTTATCGATTGCCGACCGCTTTAATGCTAACCTGCCTTCTGTACGAACATTATTGCAACAAGAATTGGGAATGCCGCTTTTTGTGGTGCATAGAATAGACCGCGAGACGAGCGGATTAATCCTGTTTGCAAAGAACGAATCTGCACACCGATACCTTTCTATGTTGTTTGAAAAGCACGAAATTGAAAAGTTTTATGCTGGTCTTGTTCAAGGAAGGGTTCAGCCGGAAGCCGCGCGGATAGAGCTTCCTATCGCGGAGCATCCTTTTGTGAAGGGCAAAATGATAGTGGCTAAAAAAGGAAAGGAATCCGTGACGGATTACAGGGTGGTAGAAAGTTGGCCGCTGTTTTCGTTGATGCAATGGCAGATACATACAGGCCGCACGCACCAGATACGCGTACACATGGCTGCGAGCGGGCATCCGATAGTGTGCGATGAAGTTTATGGAGACGGCAAGCCGTTTTTGCTGAGCATGATAAAGCCGAAATACAAGCTATCGAAGCAAGATGAAACTGAAAAGCCCTTGCTCAATCGGCTGGCACTACATGCTTACAGGCTCAGTTTTGTGGGGCCGAAAGGGAATACTATTACGGCTGAGGCAAGTTTGCCGAAAGATATTGCAGCTTGTGTGGCGCAGTTGAGGAAAACTACGCGGGTGTAGGCAATCCTAGGTGCTGCGAGGAGGAAGGACTAAAAACGCGGCAATAAGTTGGCGTATAAGTTCAACGGACTTTTAGATAGAACGGTCGTCGTTGGCGGCAGTATTTGGATAACTTGATATTATCGTGCCTACCGGAGATTCAATATTTATATTAGTTGGAGTATAGGTTATTCTACCTAAAGCACCAAGTACAAGACCGAAGTCCAACGCATAGGCATCCTTCTTGTTTTTAGTTAAAGAATCTTCGATTGTAACCGTAATATTCCCACCCCCTTTTACTTTCCGCGCTGACTGCTTCAATAATTTATGACATCTTTCCAAACAAGGCCATGCATCAATTGAAAACGATACAGGCAAGGTATATCGCTCAAGTAATATAGCTTCCGCATGTTTAAATTTTGTTGGCTCTATTGCGGCCTTCTTCAAATCCTTCCCATTTACACTTGTTATTGTTGGCATATATTTCTCTTTTTTGGAGCTACTGAATAAGTTCGAAGGTATGGAGTTTTAAAAATAAACAAATCACTTTACTAGTTTTTTTCTGGAAACATAACATATGTCCCGCTCCTGCAAACATGGTGCTTAGCTACGGCAGTATTAGCCTATTGGGTTGGTTTGGCATTCAGTTTCATTTTTCTTAGAACTCAATCAAACGAACCTTTTCCAACAAAAAACCCTCTACTCAGCGCACTCTTCCGCCCTACTCCACAACTAATCTTCTGCAATCGCAAAAAACCTGTTTACAAGAAGGTTATTAGGAAGGTAATCTGGATTATGTAAATTGAAAAAATCCTCAATGGTTTGCGAAAACCTTATGGGGCTTGGTGAATTATTCCTTTATCAACTTAATATTCTGCTTGGACACGCCATCAGAAAACTGCAAAATATACATCCCTGTAGGCAGATTTCCACTTGTCGCCAGACGCTGCCTTTGCCCCGCCTTGAGGTTTATAGGCCACTGTCCGCAACGGACACCGAGCATATTGGCCAAGATTGCCTGACCTTGAACAATATCTTTAGATGCATTAACCTCTATGGCATTATTAAAAGGATTGGCCACGCTTAGACCAGTCTCAATAATAGTATTCAAAGCAATACTTGTAGGGACGATACTTCCACATTTATAAGGTATTGGACTTGTTTCAATTGGAAGACCTGCAACAAGCGATTTTCCTTTAAATCCTAGGAAGTTAGCCGCATATTGACGCGTCCTGAATACCATGTTTTGCTGTGGTACATCTCCTTGTTTAGTAGCACCCATTATTCCTACCGGATTAATATAATCCCAAACGATTTGGCCGATGGGATTTACTTCAAAAAGATTGCCTTTCGTGGCTTCGCAAATGAGCGTGTTGCCGTTCATTAATCGTTCAGCTCCACCCATTACTGGCGAGAAGAAATCATAAACATTTGGCGAGGAACGGTAAGTCCATTCAGGAGCTACTGGTCCATAGGGGAATCCGGCTTTTAGCACATAATTGCCGTGTTCATCCACAGGAGGCTGTATCACCTCAACAGTGCTATAATTACCATCCAATCGCCCATTCCCATTATTGAATACCATTATCTTACCTGCATCCGGATAGCCGTCGGGTATCCAATGGGCATCATGCGATTCAAAAAAATGACGGTCGGTTGTTGTACCTCGTCCATAAATTTCGGGGTTGCCCCAACGATACAATATTTCACCGCCTTTACCACTATTGCCGCCGGTGTTGCCTCGAGCTTCCCGAGTAGTTGTACTATGGTCAATAATCCATATTTCATTAAAATAATAACTACTTAGCATTATTTGATCCAATTTTGCATTGTAGGCAACGGAGTTTACATGCAACCAATCAGGATTTAAGGTTGTGCCCGAGATATGATTGATGTCCAGTTTCCCAGGGTTATCTGCAATAACACCGTAGTTCCATTTTGTACTGTCTCTGTCCTGCACCAAATGATCCCAGGCATGCCATTCCCAAACAATATTCGCAGAATTGAATCCAATAGGTTGATATTCAATAATTTCGTCTGGCCACATATCCGGCCCCATATTCGCGGAATCTCTTCCTGAAGCGATGGCTTCCACATCTGTTTTCAACTCCCACACTATTGCGAGCACATTCCCATTCGGCAAATAACAGATGTCATGGTGCTGGCACACTGTTGCCGAAGATATCTTAAAGTCCCAAATTGGGTTGCTATTCCAATCAAAGCGTTGGATAACACCGCCTGTGCCGGCTAAACTAAAAATCTTATTGGGGATATATCCTGCGCGTAGCATTGTACCATCCTCCAGCATATACGCACTAAAGCCTGGAGTATAGGCACTCGTCCATGTGTGTACTTGTTTGCCACATTTATCTATCAAATAAGTGGTTTTGGAAGAAGTTGGTGCCATTAATACATAACCTTCCTCCGTGGCTGCGGTTTTTGTAAAAAGCCCCACAGTTTGTTGTGCCATTAGATTGCCAGACAACAAAATACTGGTCAGGAGTAGTAATTTATTCATTTCTTAGAATTTTGACTGTCGTTTAAGATTCTGGAGAGAATCCCCAAGGTACATACCGACCTTACCCTTTACAAATGCCTTGCGGCAAATACCAAGACTTTGTAGGCTGCTTTTGCTTTTTGACAAATGGCTTGCGGGAAAAGCTTGATTTTGAGCGGTTAAGTTTTTCTAAATTTGCTTTGCTGCCACCAATTTTAGCGATAAAATTGCTTGAATTTCAACTTCAAGAAAAATCCTCTGCTCGGGTCTAAATTCCTTAGCTATTCAAGCGTCAAAAAAAAGACCCGTAATGCCTTTGAAACATTACAGGCCTTACACGAACCCCTACCCTTCAATAATATTATTCCTTTATCAACCTTATACTTTGCTTAGAAACGCCATCCGACAATTGCAAAATATACATTCCTGTAGGCAGATTTCCAGTAGTCGCCAGACTTTGCCTTTGCCCCGCCTTGAGGTTTATGGGCCATTGGCCGGAACGGACACCAAGCAGATTTATCAAACTAGCCTGACCGTTAGAGATATCGCTAAGTGCGCTGATTTCAATAGAATTATTAAAGGGATTGGCCACGCTTAGGTTATTCTCAATAATAGAGTTCAAAGCAACACTAGTAGGGGAGGCAGTCCCACATTTATAAGGTAATGGATTTGTTTCAATTGGAAGACCTGCAACAAGCGATTTTCCTACAAAGCCAGGATAAGTTGCAGCATATTGAGGCGCACGAAACACCATATTTTGATCTGCTGCATCTCCCTGCTTAATTACCCCCGTGAGTCCAACCGGACTAACATACTGCCATACCGTTTGCCCTAAAGGGTTTACTTCAAAAAGATTGCCTTTAGTGGCTTCACAAATAAGTGTATTGCCATTTGCCAAGCGCTGTGCTCCAGCCATCACGGCCGAGAAGAAATTATATACATTTACTGGTGACTTATAAATCCAGTCTGGAGCCATGGGCCCAAAAGGTTTTCCCGACACCAAATTATAATTCCCATTTTCATCAACTGGCGGTGCTATCACTTCTACACTGCTGTAATTCCCATCAGGACGACCATTTCCATTGTTAAAAACCATAATTTTCCCTGCATCAGGATAGCCATCGGGAATCCATTGTGCGTCGTGCGATTCAAAAAAATGTTGATCGCTAATTGTACCCCGTCCATAAATTCCAGGATTGCCCCAACGATATAGGATTTCTCCGCCCTGACCGCTATTG
>JBDTKK010000281.1:0-7508 GCA_039935335.1 Chitinophagaceae bacterium | reverse complement strand
CGGAAAACAATGGATGTCAGCAGCAGGAGAATCTTTGTTGATGAGTTTGATTTTGAGACCGAACCGGACTTTGCAACAGCAAACCCAATTTATGGCCGCAGTGGCGGTATCGGTGGCGAAGATTTGTGAGCAAAATTTATCCAAGATTTCGGTAAAAATTAAATGGCCGAACGATATTATTATTGCCGACAAAAAGGCAGGTGGTATTCTGATTGAGAATATGATTCGCGGTACTTCTTGGGAATGGTCGGTGATTGGTGTTGGACTGAACATTCAACAACAAAATTTCTCGAAAGATTTGCCGTTCGCCACCAGTCTGGCAGCGCATGGAGCGCATGTTTTGGAACTGAAATCTTTGGCGATAGAGCTTCGCGAAGAAATCCTTGCTGCCTTGGCATCAAACAGCGATTTTTTGAAGGGTTTTAATGGTCGTTTGTATCAGCTAAAGTCTAAACAATTATTTAGAGAAAATAGGCAGGAATTTTGGGGCAGGGTAGAAGGGATGAATGCTTCCGGCTTGTTGGAAATTTTGTTGGAAGATGGGCAGAAGAGGAGTTTGGTGCATGGGGAGGCGGAATGGGTGTGGTGAACTTTGTCGAGACTGACTACGGACTTGTATGGTTCGAACTTCAGGTACGAGAACAAATCTGCGCAAAGCGGTTAATTTGCACGGAGTATTTTCAAGCTTGGGTCTTTTCTATACAATGCACTTAACTCTTTTATATTTCCAAAGTCATGGTTTTCTATTGTGTGTCCAAACAAATTGAGTTTTACTGTAAAACCGCCATCACTGGTTTTTATAAATGATAGTTCTTTAAGACTCCGGTTAACTTGTTCAGCTATTTGTTCTTGCGTCCATCTTCGTAATAAAATAGATTTTAATTTTTGGGTGAGCAAGACTGTATGGCCATCCTCTTTCATAAAAAAGTCAAGCAATCTATTAATCGCCTTTGTAGTGTCTCCAATGGCCAAATAGTAGTCTGCAAAGTACGGCGACAAAAATGATTTATACATGTAATATCCATTTCCGCAATCCTTATATGGAAGGAATTTATTGTCGGCAAGATTTAGAAAATATATTGCACTATCAAATTGGTTTTGCTTTAGATAAACCTGACTTAAACCTACACATAAATCTGCTTTGGCTCTAGGTAAAAAGTGCTTATTGATGATTTTGTTGCAAAGGTCTGTATCCCTATACGCTGGATAATTTGTCGGCAGGAAGTTCAAACCGTACAACAACGCTGCTTTAGCTTCTTCTGATTTTCCTTTAGCAATGTATAAATCTGCCAGATCTTTATTGGTCAAGACAATTAATGCGTCTGTCGGGTACAATTTTTCAATTCTTTCAAGGATACCAATTGTCTTTCCTGTGTCGTTATTACAAAATGCAATCTTAGCGCTATCAACCAGTAATATAACATGCCTATTGACAGTGTAACTCTGGCATAAACCCGCTGAAAGAGAAGTCATCAAAAGAACGGAAAATATAAGGCTGGATTTCATGACAGAGTTTTGTCGCTGGTGGTCTCGCGATTGCACAATTCCCATTCTAAAACAGATATAGGCCAACTGTAGCTAAGTTTAGAATGTTGCTTAAAAATCTGAAGCATAACCTACCTCATCCACTCCAAGCCCACAATCACCAAGCCCAAAACCATTTCAAACACCATAATAAAATCAAAGTATTTCCCCGCAGAACCCACTTTTATCCTTGAATACAATCGTCCCAAACCTGAAAAAATGACTACGAGCCCGATGAAATAAATGAGTTCAGTTTCCTGTGGTAAATGAAAAACCACCCAGGCCATTAAGAAGCCCAAACTGAAATAAATTCCACTTAGAAAA
This sequence comes from Chitinophagaceae bacterium, assembly GCA_039935335.1. Lineage (GTDB taxonomy): Bacteria > Bacteroidota > Bacteroidia > Chitinophagales > Chitinophagaceae > UBA1952. The sequence continues at coordinate 5,660 of JBDTKK010000281.1, read as the reverse complement.
CGCAGAAGATTGTCTAAAACGCGCTGTGGTGGCGTACCTTCGGGGAGGAACGAAACAGTGCCTTTCAGGAGCAGGTTTGTGCCGCCGAGCAGGCAGATTAATGCTACGAGACTTAGTAAAATTCTTAAAGCAATTTCCATGATATTTTGAATTCTTTTTGTTGATTAATAATGAGTTCCGTAGCGGAAAACTGATTTTTATTCTCGCTCCTTGAGACGTAATTTCCTTGTCTAATTATGCTTCTCAATTCAAAGGTATCCCAAACCACGAAACTTTCGTTTTATAAAACATCGGCTTCCTGCCCGATTTTCCTTTCTTGAGATATGCTGCCAGCCAATCTTGTTGCTCTTTTACTTGCGTTACAGCATCGTCAATGGATTTTGCCAATATCGTTGAACAAGTTTACATAGTTTTCGCAGATACCTTTTCTGGTGTTTAGGGCTTTTGCAATTTTATCTTCCGCCTTTTCGTAGAAGTTGATTGCATACATATTCGCAAGGTCGTACTGGATATTACTGGCTACCCAAATGAATATAGCTCTTGATTTATCACTTTCATTTTGGAAATTGGCATTGATGTAGTGGGCAATTCCATCAGTTGTTTTCGTGAGGGAATCTGGGATTTGTAAGGCTTTTTTGTCGATAGCCGCATAAGACGGCATACTAGTTTTTTCCGCAAATACAGTATGGTAAACGAAGAGTAGAAGGAGGAGGAATTGGAATTTCATTGGGGAAAAGGTGCTGCTGCTTCAATTGCTCATTAGGGATTCTTTAATGACTTGGAATGCGGCGGCAAATTTAATTACTATTTAACTATGTAGCCATCATTAAGGCTAAAAAATCTAAGCAAATTGAAGTTGTATTCTCATCTTCTTGTAAGCCTCGTAACGGTAATCCGCTGCCGACCATCCGTTGTATCTCCTTTCCAGTCCACATTGACATAAATTGGAAATGGCCCGAACTCGGAAATTCCTAAATCGTTCGGTTCATTGTTTATCAAAAGAAAGGGCGCAGAGTACGGTTTGGTGTCGTCAGAAAAGGTAAGCATGAGTCCGCCGCAAGTCATACACATTCGGCCATCGTTCCCAGTGATGATGCCATCATTTGTGTGGACACCAGGAGGCAGATTGTCCTTTTTGCAGGCGGGAAGAGCGATAATGGAAAGGGCGACGAGAATAAGCGTGAAGTGTTTCATAAAGCAAATTATAGCTTAAAGGTATGGACCTTTTTGTTTTTTTTGACCATTTTGCCGCGCTCGGGGAAATCGCTGAGAACTAACTGGCGAATTCCCAATTTTGGTATTGCTTCGTCGGTCAATTTTGTGCGCGGCTTTATTTTTCCTTTTTTTTCGGATCGGCCACTTTCAGTTGTAGTACCGCTTTTGCATTGAGAGAACTTACCACTTTCTTGCCTGTGTGTGCTTCCAATTCTTGTCGAGCAACTTTAGCAACATTTCCTCCTTGTTTTGCTACCTTTTTGCTTTCGTCATAATCTTTTGGGTTTACTGCCGCAGAAATATCCTTAGTAGAAGCCTCGGCTAACATATTCAGGATCAGTTCAGTATTGGTCATGTTATCTCGCAGGTTTTCCTTCTTCAAGCCTTTAAGCACCTTGTATTCTTTGGTTGTTTTGTCGCTCCAAGTTTTGCTAATGATGTCCGTTAGCGTAGCAAATTGAACGCCTTCTTTCAGTCCAATTTTCTTCCACTCGTCGGTCAATTCCTTTCTTATCTCGATGCTTTTCAGCCGTTGGTTAATCCAGTTTTCTGAATACCCCAATTGTCTATATTCTAATAATGCTTTATCAATAGTTAATTCAGGGTCTTGCGTTTCGTCCAATCTTTCGGCAGCTACTTTAGCCAGCCATAGTTTGAAAGGTTCCGCTTTGGGTGAAGGGATAGATTGGATGAGACGGAAGAGTTGTTCGGTATCGGCGACATCGGTTATGCGCATTTTGCCATCTTCTGCCAGTAATTTCAACTGTCCGATTTTTTCGGACAGTTCACTTCCTTCTTTTTGTAGTTTTGCTTTTAAATCACTCCAATACTTTCTTGGTCTCTCGTTGTTAGTCAAGACTTCTATAACGTCAATCACAGAAAAGTACCATTTTTCTTCGGCTTCATTCCAAAGTGTTCTGACTTTTTTTTCTTCAAATATCTTTATGGCGTTTTGGGTGTTCATGGCGTTTTGGGTTTTTGAGGAAGTGGTTTGTTGAGATTCTGCTTTTGTTAGTTTGTTGATTTGACAATAATATTGGCTTTCTAAAATGAAGCTACATGTTCGTTGCAAGTCGGAAATCGTGCAACGGTGGGAATGCCAAAAGTAGCGAAATATGTATTTGCCGCGTCCTTCATCAATCATTCTTTTTTGAGCTGTCAATTTTCTTCTGCACCGTTTTTATACTATCGGCTACAGGTAAATTTTCGGGCATAGTTCCGCCAATCTCTTTGATGGTTTGGCGTACTTTTTTACCTACTTCAATTGGGTTTGGTTGGCTTTTTGTTTCCCTTGAATGTTGTCGTTACGCAGTTTTTCTTCCGTCTGCGTAGCTCTAAACAGGTTGGCAGCCAACTCCGTACTTCACATATGGTCTAAAATCTGCTGACTTTTCTTGAGGTCTTTTTTTTGATGAATAGCCTTGGCATCTAGGCCTCCATATAAGCCGCCATAGCAATTATTTTGCAATATTCCATCGTCCAACCCATCCTGAACGCCTGCATTTTTTGCCGCCGCCGCCAGATAGGTATTATGTTTGCTCATTTCGTTTCGCAAAAACATACGCCTTTCCTCCTCCGTGCTTAGCTGGTTGTACTGCTCCATTTGCTGTATCTCCTGCAAGCGGGTTTGCACAGCAAAATAGCTTTGTCCTAATGCTATTATCTCTTTGCTCGGGTCAGCATTTTGGACTATCAGGTAGCACGCATAGCGGCTTAGTTTGTAGCTTGCCATTTCTCTTTTAGCACCCGAACCAATATCGACCATCTCGTTGGCTTCAACGATATGGTCTAAAGTGTTGTATCCACTGTTTTTACAAGCTTCAAAAGCTTTTTCAACAACGCCTAGAAAGTTCCTAAAGTCTGTATAATCCAAGGTTTTAGAGAGCTGCGTTGCCATCCAAAATTCGTTGCCCTCTTCATCTATTTGCTTTATTTGTTCAAATATTGAGAGTTTGCTTTTTGAAATTTCTCTTGCCATGGGATTGGGTTTTTTAGGAGTTTAGTTAGAGTCTCATCGCAAACCCTTCTCTTGCCGCATCTCTCGAGCCCGTGATATTGGTATTACCTTGAAAAGCTGCATAATCTTTGACGACATTCCATGCTAATTCGTGGGTGAACTCAAAACTTTGTATCAAACCTTGTTTGATTAAATCGTTGAAAATAAGGTCTTCGCTTTTCATTTCATCGGCTTTTACGTAGGCGATGCCTTGCTCTAATTTGGATAGCGCTTTGCTGAAGTTTTGGAAGCGCTGTTGCCAGCGGATGTCTTGGTTGGGCATGGGATTAGAAAATGTGGAACGTAAATGAGTTCTTGTTTGTTTCTAATTTAGGGGTAAATTGTTTAAGGTCGATGCTAGTGGAGATTGCGCAAGGGCTGAAAGATGTTGGTACTAAAACGAATACTCGGGTATATCTTCTAGAGTGATTGTTGTTAGTATTTCCGTTGTAAGACTAGAGATATTAGCAATCCTATTAGCTTGTTTTTCTAAAGTTTTCTCAAGAATATTTCTTACAAATCTTCCGTTTCCAAATGAATTGTCTTTTTTATCAACAGCATGGACAATTAAATTAAATAATTTCCCTTCCGCTTCTTTAGTTAATGTATAATCTAGTTTACTGCAACTTAGCTTGTAAATTGAAAGTAATTCGTCTGGAGTATAGTCTGCAAATTCAATATACCTATTGAAGCGAGATTTGAAACCTGGATTTGTATCTATGAATTCTCTCATTTCATTAGTATACCCGGCTATAATTACCACTAACTTCTCTCGGTTATCTTCCATTCTCTTAATTAGAGTAGCTACAGCTTCTTTCCCAAAGTCATCTCTATTTGCTCCCACTAGTGAATATGCTTCATCAATAAAAAGCGTTCCGTTTAAAGCGGATTCAACTACTTTGTTGACTTTTATTGCTGTTTGCCCAACGTATTCTGCTACTAGTCCAGAACGGTCAGTCTCAATTAATTGACCTTCTAGCAGCACACCGAGATTTTTATAAATTTCTGAAATTATTCTTGCGACAGTTGTTTTTCCAGTTCCTGGATTTCCCGTAAAAACTAAATGATAAGAAAGGGACGAAGATTTAAGACCTGTAACTTCTCTCGCTTTTTGGATCTTGATAAAATTAATCAGTGATTTTACCTCTGCTTTGACAGCGCTTAAGCCAATCAATGAATCTAGTTCTACTAAGGCTTTATTTAATGCTGGAATTGATGGAGGGGTGTCTGATGCTTTCCTTTCAACCAACTGGTTATGTTCGAAGTCTAATTGTAGTTTTGAATTCTGCTCTGAAATGTTAAGTATTTTTTTTAGAGCTTCTTGTTCTTCTTCTGTAACTTTTCCATCTGCTTTAACTACAATTGAAGCAAAACGGTAAAGGTTTGCGAGATATTCTTTCTGTAAATCCGCGTCGTAGGCAGAAAGAAGCAATGAGAATTTAAGAATTATTAGATCGTTATTTGGTTGTTGAATTTCCTCGTTAATTACTTTACACATGCCTACATATGCCTTCAACATATTTTCACCGTATAGCACCGAAATAGCAGTATAGCCATTAACATCAAGCCCATTCATTTTTGCTACTATGTAAAGCAATGCGAATGCTTCTTTACTATGAAGATTTGAAATATCTGCAATCAATCCAAAGCATATAATTAAATCACGGTCAAACATAAACCGAATTAATTCAGTGGAGTTATTGAATGGTTGTTCTTTGACGGACTGTATTTTATAGATTTTGTCGATGAACTTTTTATCATTTTGAATTCTTATGATAAAAGAGATAAATTTGTCTCCAAATTCCTTAACAATATCAAAATATTGTTTTGTAACAGTGTTACCTGCAACACCAATATCGTTTTTTAAAAGAGCAAGGTAAGTTAAAAACTCCTCAGCGAATAGTTCCGAAGCTTCACAATTGCTAATATTGTATACCTCATTTAGCTCTTCTTTTATATTGAAATTTAGTACTCCGTAATTAACAACAGGTGTTTGATAATTGCCGCGAAATCTTAAGTCTGGAGACCCATCTTTGTTGACTTTAGCCCAAATATTGTCAATAATCTTTGAATCGGAGGGGATTGAATTTTTTTCTTCAATGAAGCGTCGACGGTTAAATTTAAATTCTAAATTCTTTAAGTCCAAAAGATTAAAATTTTCATTTTTGTCCATTAATAAAACAAAAACAGGGTAAATATAGAAATGGCTCCCGTTCGCATTTTCTAAAAAGAATGCAGGTTCAGAGCATTTGATAAAGTCGATATCTTTTAGGCTAAACTGTACTTCTTGACGAGTAACAGTGCTTTTAACGGCCGATTTTATGTCATTACTTTGGGCTTCTGACGTTATATCCCAAATTTTGTTAGAATTTCTTAGAGCGTTAAAAGCATCAGCGACTTTTTCATATTGGTCGGAAAGTTCTGCTTCTGATTGAATGTTAATGTCCGC
>JBDTKK010000280.1:0-3333 GCA_039935335.1 Chitinophagaceae bacterium | reverse complement strand
CTATTAGTAAGCGACGAACTTTTACTCCTAAAAAGTTCCCCTGCGAGGAGGACAAAAGTCGCTGGGCGTGTTTGCTGTGATTATTCGCTGACTGTCTAAATCCCAATCTAAATGTCCCTTCGGTTGAGCCGAGAGGGACGTTAGGAGCGCGACCCGCCTGCCCCGAAGTAAGCGGTGGCAATCTCATCCTCCGAAGCGGAAGTCTTGGTGGGGAATCCCATGAGCGGTGTCGATAGCGAGATGAGATTGCGGGTCGGAGCCCGCAATGACAAAAAAGGGATTCCCGTGGAAGTCTCCCTTTCGGACAAAAACCAACCTAAAGAAAATTTTTTTTCGAAAACACCCAACCATTTTCGTTTTTTACCCGTCTATATAAAAGCAAAACCCTGTTCTTTTATTTCCTGTGAAAAGTAAAATTTATGGCCTCATGAAAACAACTTTAGTAAACACACTCTTCAGCGCGGCGTTTCTACCCGGCTTTTTGCCGAATGCTTATGGAAGCTCAAATAAGCATCCGCCACCAGCTCCCGATTTCATTCACGGTTCCGATACCGTTTGCCTCAATACACTTTATAAATTTACCGATGGTAGCACTTGCACTAGCACTATCACCAAGTACCTAGCTTGTCCACATGGCGGCCCTGTGATGCGGGTAATACACCAAAAGGACATCTTGCTCTACTTGGCACCGAACCCTGCAAGACATACCACCACAGTGACATACAACTATGCTGCTGATGCGAAAGGACAAGCCAGAACGCTGGAACTGTATGACCTTACAGGCAGGAAGCTGGCCAGCTACAACCCTGGTGAAAATGCATCGGGAGTCTGGGAACTTGACCTAGAAGGCTATGCTGCGGGCACTTATCAAATCGTAATGAAAGACCACAGCGGCACCGTAGGAACGGCACGCTTGGTGGTAACCCATTAATGATTAATTTTAGCTTGCAGAAAAGAAAAACCATGGCTATCCGAAACGGATGGCTGTGGCTTCTTTCTGTTGGCTATTCAAATATTCAAACCAAAAAATTAAAAAATGATGACGAGAAATACATTTGCTGGAATAGGAGGATTATTTGCGCTTCTTATATTGCTACTACTAGGTACGACGCAAAACACCATGGCGCAAACCTGGCAATGGGGAAAGCGGGGCGGTGATAAATTTAATGGCAACAATCCAGCGCACGATGCTGTTATTGATATGGCAACCGACAAGAATAGCAATGTCTATTTGGTAGCGGAAATAGAAGGGGGCGATGGAACTGGAGATATTGATGGCCACCCGCTGGCTCACTATGGCGACAAAGATATTGTCGTAGCCAGTTTCACTTGCAATGGCAGCTATCGTTGGAGCAAGGTAATTGGCGGCGCTGGTGGTGATAGCCCCACATCTATTAAGACAGATAGCATTGGACATGTTTATGTGGTAGTACGTGCTTCTCCTAGAACGCCGATATATTTTGATACGGATACAACGCAGCCCGCGACATCTAATAAAATAGTTTCGTTGATACAGTATGACACCTCAGGCAATTTTAAATGGTTACGTCAGCCTGCATCGGATACCGCTGGGCCCTATTCTGACGGCTTACAAAGAGGTTATGACCTCTATGTTGCTGGTAATGGTGATGCGTACTGGTTTACACTTTTAACACCTGGACTTGTAGGAGGGGAAACTTGGGTAGTACCGCAAATACAACCTTATATTCTCAAATATAACGCACAAGGTGCGATGACTGACCATATTGCTCTGCCCATGCAAACAGATGGCGTTTCATTTGATGCGGTAGGCATGACAAGAAGCAAATCGGGTAAATTTATCATAAGCGGGTCGCACAATCCCTATACAAGCACAAAGCAATTAGTTGTCGGGGGCGTAACGGTAAATCATTCCACGGTCTTACTATGTATCTCACCGCTTGGAACCCTGTTGTGGCAAAAGGAGAATGTCTTTTATTCCGCTTCCAACCGCATGTGGTCAAGGCCTCAAATAGACAATCAAGGCAATGTATATTATGCAGGGGATGCCCAGAAAGGCGATATCTTTAATGGCTACACATTTGCTAATTCGTATAGTCCGAATGATGGTAGTACTATGCCCTATATCGCCAAATGCGATTCCAACGGTAATCATCTATGGACGACGGTAGCAGGAACAGAAGCAACAAATTCTCGTAATTTTTTGGCCTTGAAAAACTCTAATGAAGTTTGGATGTCAGGAGTAAGCAATAGTTCGCACTGGGATGCTACACACTACTTAGAAAGTGTAACCAATACGGGTACACGAGCTTATGCAGCACGTTTCAGTAGCACTGGGATTATTTTGGGTCTTGACTCTATTTTAGGAACTGGTAGTAATCAATTTCTTACCTACTGCAATGCCGTTGACCCAAAAGGAAATTTGTATATTGGTGGAGAGTTCGGTGATAATTTACATGTAGGCCCTGACAACTTAAATAATGTCGGCGGTACTACCGATTTCTTCGTTGCCAAGTTTGGCTATCCCTGCTATTGCACCACGCAGCCTACGGCAAGTTTCAATAGTGTAGCTACAGGTAAAACGCTCAAGTTTACCTACACCGGCACCACAACTAACATAGATAGTGTGGTCTGGAGTTGGGGAGATGGGCAGCAGCAAACGGTAAAAAGTGGTTACACCACTCCACTCTCGCATACTTATACTGGCGGTGGTAGCTATACAGCTTGTGCCAATGTGTATGGCAGTTGTGGTAGTAGCTCGTATTGCAAGCAAACTGCGCTTGGGGTAAGCGGTATTTCTGCCTTTAAAGACGTAAGCATTTATCCTAACCCTGCCACTACATACTTTACAGTGGAGGGAGCAAGTGGGGCTACAATTTCACTTTCTAATGCTGTGGGGCAAGTGGTGAAAAACTTTAGCCTTACAACAGATAAGGAGGTGCTGGATATTAGTGACTTGGCGGCTGGGGTGTATGTGTTGCAGCTTACGGATAAAGAAGGAAATCGGGGGGTGATGCAATTGCTGAAGGAATAAATAGCCTGCATATATGCTAATGGCCTATTTCCCTATCTTTTGTCATCCGCCGCGGCGGACCTATTAGTAACCACCGAGCTTTTGTTTTTAAAAAGTTCCGCTGCGGCGGATGACCTCGGCTGAGCCGAGGCTGTGGGTATTTGCTGTAGCTGTAGGCAGCCGGTCTATGTCTCAATCTAAATGTCCCCTCGGCTGAGCCGAGAGGGACGTTAGGAGCGCGACCCGCCTGCCCCGAAGTAAGCGGTGGCAATCTCACCATTCGAAGGGAGTCAACTATTTCTACACTGTCATTGCGGGCACGCGCCACAGGTAACGCTCTT
>JBDTKK010000279.1:0-3795 GCA_039935335.1 Chitinophagaceae bacterium | reverse complement strand
TACTATTATAGGGCACCATTACACAATAATAGAAGGTTGAGGCTGCAGGTGCAGGAACAGTTACAGATGACCCTACCTTGACGGGAGCACCGACAATTGTTGGCCCTTTATACCAAGAATAGCTCTTGTAACCTAATGGGGCACCAAGCGTTACTGTCCCCGCAGATAAATCACATTTTGTAATCGCTGCATTAAACTGTCCGCAAGAAGTAATATCAAAATAGCCGTAACCAAAGTGGCCTCCATAGCCACAGTCGTGAGATTCTACTTCTACAATGATGGTCTTCCCACCCTGCCCTGAAAGATTGAGCGTACCATTAGACCAAGGGAGAAACAATACGTCACCACCAACGGAAGAAAGGGTAAATCCTGGCAAAGACGCATCGGCAACATAAGTGAGCGTAGCACATTGAATAGGTGCTCCAGTTGCAGAATCATACCCACGTACAAAAAAAGCTGGCTGATCATTAAACGGATGGCCGACAGGATTTTCTAATACCGCGGCATATTTAAACCCAAAGCTATAGTTGTTGAAACCAATAGGTACGTGAACATAATAGCGTATGCGTTCTGCACCATAATTTACCTCATCGTTACCTACCATTACGCTGGCAGCTCCACCCCCTGGTGCAACCTGAGGGAAAAAGCCATAAGGATCTAGGCCGGTACCTGTTGTAATATTATGATGGCCGGAAAAATAAGGAGCAGTCGAGCGAGGAGTAGAGCCCGAACCTGTAAGTGGTCCTGTAAACACGATAGGGTTAGCTGGGTCTGAAACTGTTGGGCAGGTAGCGCAAGGGCCTTCCGTTATTGACCCTGTATAGCAAAACCAATTGTTCAGATTCCCGTAGGAAAAGTCAATATTGGGAGGGCATTTTACGGACTGTGCTTGTGCGTACTGCACCCCAAAAAAGACAATCAAAGCCAGAGTAAACAATGACCGGATTCGACTTTTTATAGAAAACACAATGGCACTAGAGGAAATTTGCTTCATGATTAATTTTTAAATGCAAGAGGATTAAAACACCTGACACCTATATAGACGGCAAAAAAAACAAAAAGGTTGGGTAAAAGACGCAAAAAAAAACCGTTTCACCGAAAATCTTTTGCAAAATGCCCTTTTATAAATACTTTTTCGCCCATCGATTTACCTGTAAAAGTACAAATAATTTCGATAAAAAGTCTATCGATTTGCAAATATTTCTCCAGTTTCTAAAAGAATATCTATTCTGCCATCAAATCCCGAATCGCCGCAGCAATCTCCTCGGCATTGGGTTTACTAAAATAATCCCCATCGGTAGCATAGGCTGGGCGATGGGCTTTAGAAGTAAGCGTTCTTGGAGCGGCATCTAAAAAGCGATAACCGCCTTGCTTTTCAATGACCTGTTGAAACATGTATGCCGAAGCTCCTCCAGGAACATCTTCATCGATAAAAATAATTCTCCCAGTCTTTTTAAGACTTTCCAAAATCATATTGTTCCGGTCGAAGGGAAGCAAAGTGCGTACATCAATCAACTCGCAGAAAATACCCTCTTTCTCTAAATAATTGCTGATACTTTCTTCGATTATGCGAAGCGTAGAACCGTAGGAAACGATCGTTACATCTTCGCCATCTTGTAAAATTTCAGGCACACCAAACGGAACAGTATACTCTCCAAGGTTAGCTACCACACGCTCTTTCAGGCGATAGCCATTCAAGCATTCTATCACAATCCCAGGCTCATCACTTTGTAAAAGCGTATTGTACATTCCCGCAGCCTGCGTCATGTTTCGAGGCACACAGAGGTACATTCCACGAAGCGCATTTATTATCATTCCTATCGGCGAACCGCTATGCCAAATGCCTTCTAATCGATGGCCTCTGGTGCGCACAATTAAAGGGCATTTCTGGCCAGCTTTGGTTCGATATTGAAGTGTAGAAACATCATCGCTAAGCGGCTGCAAACCGTACAATAAATAATCGAGATACTGGATTTCGGCAATCGGACGCAGTCCACGCATAGCCATTCCGATTCCTTGACCAATGATACTTGCTTCGCGGATACCTACATCGAAAATACGCTGTTCGCCATGTTTTTCTTGAAGTCCGGCAAAGCCTTGATTCACGTCGCCAATCTTGCCCAAATCTTCCCCAAATGCAACAACAGCAGGGTTCTTCGCAAAAAGTTGGTCGAAATATCTGTTTAGGATTTCATAGCCATTGAGACTTGCTTCATCCGAGAATTGCGCAGGAACTTCGGGAACCAGCAAAGCGTTTTCTACACTTACTGAATGAAGATTGGCGTTGTATTTCTCGGCGTTTTCTGCAACGAGTCTATCATAATAAGCCTGCATACCGCGCTGCGCCTGATTGTTGCCATTATTCAAGGTCAACATTCTTTGCAAAGTCTGCATCACGTCCTTCCGAATAGGTTCTTTGATGTTTTGCAATTGTTGGGAAAGTGCGGCGATATCGGTACCGCTTTCTCCGGCTTCATAAACCAATTGTTGCGCGAATTGCGCCACCTTGGCCACTTGTTCCTTGATGGGGTTAATAAAGCTTTGCCAGGCGCGGTTTTTAGCAGCGCGGGCTTCTTCTTTTGCTTCATTTTCTATAGCTACTAATTCCTCTTCAGTAGCAATTAAATTTTCCAACAGAAAGTCGCGCATTTTTACATTGCAATCAAATTCTTTTTCGAATTCCAAACGCTCTTTCGACTTGTATCTTTCATGGCTGCCGGAAGTAGAATGCCCTTGAGGTTGTGTCACTTCCTGCACGTGAAAAATGGCAGGAATATGGGTTTCACGGACACGTGCGATGCCTTCCTGAAAAGTGCTTACTAAAGCAGCATAATCCCAGCCTTTTACTGTATAAATATTGAGACCGCCATCCCGCTCATTCCATTGCATGCCAGCCAAGGCTTTAGAGATGGAGTTTTTGGTTGTCTGAAAATGACGTGGTACGGAAATTCCATAACCATCATCCCAAACAAAAATGGCGAGAGGCACCTGCAAAACTCCTGCTGCATTTACGGTTTCCCAGAAAGGTCCTTCGCTGGTTGAAGCATCACCAATCGTGCAGAAAACAACCTCTTTTCCACCATTGCTAAACTTCTCGAATCCCTTCTGAAGCTCCGGCACATTTCGATACATTTTAGAGGCTTGCGCAAGGCCCAAGGCACGCACCATTTGCCCGGCAGTTGGCGAAATATCGGAAGAAGACTGAGGTGCTTTGGTAAGGTCTTTCCAGTCGCCGTTTTCATCGAGCCAACGTGTGCCGTAGTGCCCGTTCATCATGCGTCCGGCGGTGCTTGGCTCGGCATTTACGTCAGGATTTGCAAAGAGTTGCGAAAAGAACTTTTCAATATCGCTCATGCCGGTTGCAAACATCAAAGTTTGATCGCGGTAATAGCCACTGCGGATGTCGCCAGGAGCCATACATTTTGCAGCAGCAATTTGTGCCAACTCTTTTCCATCGCCGAAGATGCCAAATTTGGCTTTGCCGGTCAATACTTCGCGACGACCAATTAGTGAAGCTTCGCGAGAGGCAATTGCCATTCGATAATCGGCAAGCGCTTCGTTCTTAAATTCTTCGAAAGAGAGACGGGATGTGGATGATTCTGGGAGCATGAAGCAAATATAATTGAAGCGATGCAGGGAAGCCAATTAGCTTAAGACCAAAAATAGCTGAATGGCAAATTGAACGAATTTTACGAAAAATATTCCTGATTCCACCCTGCAACTTGTCTTTTATTACCGTCTCCAACTGACCATAAAAATATCAAGGCAATTAGACGGCTAATCAATACCGCCTTT
>JBDTKK010000278.1:0-5760 GCA_039935335.1 Chitinophagaceae bacterium | reverse complement strand
TGTGCTTATCTCTTGCTGCGGTAAATGCAATCAAAGTAGATATTGACCCACCAGAAGACAAACAACCAACTGCATTTTCTGGAAATGAAAACAGTTTCTTCAGCCAATTAATTACTTCATTCTCAATAGTTGCGGCTCCAGGAGACGCGTAATACACTCCTGCATAAGGATTGGTAACTGCCGCAATAAAATCTGCAAGAGCCGCCGTAAAAACGCCTCCTCCCGGAATGTAGCCCAAATGCTTTCCCGAAGCAGCATTAATCCCGATTTCCGCTACTTCCTTTTGGTACAAATCTAGAAGATCAGTTATCGACCTCTTTTGATTCGTAATTTCTAAAGAACTGGCCTCTTTGTCATTGAAACCCTTAACTGTATCAAGCCCTGAAATGAAATGATTAGCATAATTTGATACGCTATTTATCATTTCCGAGCGCTCTGATTCTTGCGTATCCAACTCCTGACTTAGTTTGTTCAATTCAGTCAGACTTAATAATATTTCTTCAGTATTCACAATATGAATAGCTTAGTTTTAAGGATTAATGTGGTGTAAAATTAGATTCCCTGAATAGGAAACAATAACAGCCTTTGCCTAGTCTAAAGGTGTTCTCGTCGTAATCGCTATTCTGTTCCAGCCGTTAATCGCTACCACAGCCATAATTACTGCAGCCAATTCATTGGGCGTTAAATGAGCAGCAGCATTTTTATAAACCTCGTCCGGCACATGGCCATTGGTAATCAAAGTCATAGCTTCTGTTAGCGCTAAAACAGCTCTTTCCTTCTCCGTAAAAAGTTCTGTTTCTCTCCAAGCATCTAGTAAAAACAATCTTTGAGCTTTTTCGCCAAGTGTTATCGCATCTCGAGTATGCATATTAATGCAATACGCGCATCCATTGATTTGCGAAGCACGTGTTTTAATGAGTTCATAAAGGATTTTATCCAGGCCGCTTTGCGCGAGGTATTTCTCCAAGCCAATCATGGCTTCATAGGCTTTAGGATCTACTTTTGACAAGTTTATTCTGTTTTCCATTGTCGTGGTGTTTGGTTATTGATTTTGTTAGACTGATGTTTCTGTTTGTTTGTAAATAGACTGATAACCATAAATCTCCGGCATTAACTGGCAATAGTAAAGGCCTAATGGCCGACTATATAAAGACCGACCTACGGAGTTTTGAATTCGTGCAGGGTTAAAATTCATTGCGAAGATTCTGAACACAAATTTACTACAAAAGTTCAATAATGGAAGCCCAAAAAACTTTCGGGATTGGACTTTGTACGGATGTGGGCCTGATGCAAATCCAGGGTGCTTATTCTCAGCTTCATTGGGAAACAATGCTTTAGACAAGCGTCCTCAAAATTATCTATGTTGATAATGATTTTCGTCAATTAGGAGAACATTTAGCGACAGAAAATAGACTCAGCACAACTTTCTTCAATTTCCCGATTAATGGGCTGGTTTTGGAAAATGAAGTCTTGGAGGTGTCGCGGGAATGAAAACAGTCGGGTGACGCTCCAAAGATGAGGATTGCAGAAGGCGCAAGCAGGCTACGCGCGGGTTTAGGCATCATGCTTGCGGTGTTGAGTAATGACCGACTGCAACTACTCTTTGAGCTTCTCAGATTTGAGTTTTAATTCTTCTCGATCAGCATCCATCTTTTCTCGTTTCATACCCACTCTAATGAATCCGTACAAGCTCATGTAAACATTCGCAATCCATACAAGAGCAAAACCACCAATCAGATAACCACGCCAATCAGGGAAAAGTAGGTGATACCTCGTAATAATCAAAAATAGGGCAGTTACATAATGGCTGAAGCAATACTCGCAAGTGAACAGGTAAAAAAACTTACGTTGGAAAAGTGTGCCGCAGTTTTTAGATTTCTGGACACAAAAATCTCTCGGTTCTTTAAATATTTCTTCGCGTGTAACCGTCCATGCAATACAGGATATTGGCAGTGCCAATAAAAAAAGCCAAGCAACTTGGGTAATTAAGGACATGTATCTTGTGGTATAAACGTTTGTTTCAGATTAGCATTGTTATGCTTCCACAAACATCTTGCCAATGATTGTGTCGCGGCATAAACCTCAAAATGTACTTCTTATTTCATTGTAACCTATGAAAATCACTTTGGTGAGAATGTGCTCCCGCTTACTTTAATTTTTTAATAGAAGCACTGCCCAGCAAAGATTTCATTTGGATAATGGCCATTCTATTAAGCTGTATTAATCGTTCATTTTGAGGCAAGCTTTGATTAATAAATACCGCGTTGATACTTTCCATATTACTCAACACCACTAATTGCTCAATAGTCGCTTCATCTCTGATGTTTCCTTTCGCACTTGGGTTTTCGGTTTGCCATTGCTTAGCGGTTTTCCCAAACAAAGCTACGTTCAGCATGTCGGCTTCATTGGCGTACACAAAACAAACCTGCGCTTTGTTCAGTTCTTCGGGTATAAGATTGGCTTTGATGGCATCGGTATGTATCGTGTAATTTACTTTGGCAAGGGTTCTTTGTAAGTTTCAATTCAGTTTCAAGCGGTCGTTTTCATCTTCCTTTAGGCGTTGAAATTCTTTAATGATGTACAGCTTAAATTCTATTGAAATCCAGGATGCAAATTCAAAAGCAATGTCTTTGTGCGCAAATGTGCCACCATATCTACCGGATTTTGAAGTAATGCCAATGGCACCGGTGGTTTCTATCCATTTTTTGGGTGTCAAAACAAAGCTGTTTATTCCGGCTTGTTTTCTAAACCCCTCGAATTCGAGGGGTTTAAAATCTGGGTTATACATTGTTTCCTATTGGCCTAAAATGTTAAAATGTAATCTAATTCGTTATATAGCTATTTCCCAATCTTTGTCGTCCTTTAAGGATTTATTTTCATGATTTTAATTAGAATTTTGCAATATTTATTTAATTCGCAAACTCTTCCCCAATCATCTTCGCCTGCTCCAAAATCGTCCTCACCGCGTGCTCCTGCTTCTCCGGTGGATATCCATATTTCTTTAAAATGCGCTTAATCATCACCCGCATTTTCGCTTGTACACTTTCCTTTTTATCCCAATCAATCGTAACAGAATTCCGTACGCTTTCTACCAATTCCCTAGCAATAGTTTTCAAGATTTCATCGCCCAAAACGGCTACCGCGCTATCACTAATTTCCAACGCATCATAAAAGGCTAATTCCCTAAAGTCCAAATTCAAATCTACACCACGCTTATCGGCTTCCTTTATGTCCTTCGCAAGCTGTATCAACTCATCTATAATCTGCGCGGCCGACAAAGCATTATTCTGGTATTTCAAAATGGCCTTAGAAAGCAGCTCCGAGAACTTCTGACTCTGCACAATATTCTTGCTCGAGCGCGATTTTATCTCGTCATTCAACAAACGTTTCAACAATTCCAGCGCCAAATTCTTCCGCTTCATATTCTTCATCTCCGCCATAAACTCATCCGACAGGATGGATATGTCCGGCTTGGGAATGCCAGCCGCTTCAAAAATGTCTATCACCTCCGTAGAGATCAAAGCATTGGAAACAATCTGCCGAATCGCCGTGTCCACTTCCGCATCACTTCTTTTCTGCGTGCTTTGCCTTAGTTTCGAAATACGCGCTTTAATGGCCTGGAAGAAACTCAAATCATCCCTTATCGCTAGGGCCTCAGGATGCGGCACCGACAAGCCAAACGCTTTGGAAAGATTATTCACATTATCGCTAAACCGTTCCCTGCCTTTGTCTAAGCCTAAAATAAAATCTGTGGCATCCAACAGGAAAGTCAGTTTCTCCCGGGCTTGCAAGTCAAAGAATTTCTTATAATCAAAAGGATGAATCATGTCCACCACTATTTCATAAAACTCTTGCATCTTAGCCACCGCCGCCGCCTGATCCAGTTTGATTTCTTCCTTTCCGCCACTTGCAGTATAATCATTCAGCGCCTTCTTCAAATCCTGAGCAATGCCGATATAATCCACAATCAGGCCGCCTTCTTTGTCTTTGAACACTCTGTTCACCCGCGCAATAGCCTGCATCAGGTTGTGGCCTGTCATCGGCTTGTCTATGTACAAAGTATGCAAGCACGGCGCATCAAAGCCCGTCAGCCACATATCGCGGACGAGCACCAATTTTAATTCATCCTTTGGATCTTTCAGCCGGTCGCCAATGGCTTTTCTTCTGGGTTTGTTGCGAATATGCTCCTGCCAGTCAAGGTTGTCCGACGACGAGCCGGTCATGATCACTTTAATCGCGCCTTTATCATCCTCCTTACTATACCATTCCGGACGAATCTTCTTTATCGCATCAAATAAGGCCACACAAATCCTGCGACTCATGCACACAATCATGCCCTTGCCATCAAAAACTTCGCTGCGTAGTTCAAAGTGTTTTACAATATCGGCTGCCACTTGCGCGAGCCTTTTCTCACTGCCGACAATCGCTTCCTGCTGCGTCCATTTGGCAAAGCTTTGCTGACGTTCGGTCAATTCATCTTGTTCCGTTACCTCTTCTATCCGCTGGTCTATTACTTTCTGCTCTTCCAGGTCAAGTTCAATCTTGGCTAATCTGTTTTCGTAGAAGATGCGCACTGTGGCGCCGTCTTCCACTGCCTGCTGAATGTCGTAGATGTCCACATACTCGCCAAAGATGGCTTGGGTATTCCGGTCTTCTTTCTCTATCGGCGTACCCGTAAAACCAATGAAAGAGGCATTGGGCAAGGCATCGCGCAGATTCCGCGCATAGCCATCTATAAAATCGTACTGACTTCTATGCGCCTCATCGGCAATCACCACAATATTCCTGCGGTCCGAAAGCTTAGGATAAATGCCGCCTTTTTCCTCAGGCATAAACTTCTGAATGGTCGTGAAAACCACTCCACCTGAAGACACGGACAATAAGCTTTTCAAATCATTGCGATTCTCCGCCTGTACCGGCGTTTGCCTGATCAATTGCTGGCAATCCGTAAAGGTGTCAAAGAGCTGTTGGTCAAGGTCGTTGCGGTCGGTGAGGACTACGATGGTAGGGTTGTTCAGCTCGGGAGTCACCACCATCTTGCCCGTATAAAACACCATGCTCAGGCTTTTGCCGCTGCCCTGCGTATGCCACACCACGCCCGCACGCTGATCGCCCTTGAAACTTGAAGCCTTAATTGTAGATTGTATGGCTTTGTTTACTGCATAATATTGATGATATGCAGCAATCTTCTTTTCGGTTTTCTCTTTGCCTTTTTCAAAGACGATGAAGTAGCGGATAAGGTCGAGCAGCGTTTTCTTGTCCAACATGCCCTCCAGCATCGTATCCATTTCTAGGCCGTTGCGCTCTTTGGCAAATAGGGTAGAATGGTAGGTTTCCTGCGGCTCTCCAATGTTTCCCTTCGTTGCCGGCGGTATCTTCCAACTGCTAAAACGGCTCCAATCGCTGGTGATGGTGCCGGCCTTTGCAAACCAACCATCGGTGGCAATGAGCAGACAATTGTAGTGGAACAGGGTAGGGATTACCTGCTTGTAAGTTTGCAACTGGTTGTAAGCTGCTTTCACATCTGCCTTTTCATCGGTGGCATTCTTTATTTCTATTACAATCAGCGGCAAGCCATTGACGAACACAATTACATCGGGCCGTTTATTGGTGTGTTTTTCAACGATGGTAAATTGATTGACCGCTACAAATTCATTGCGCTCAGGCTGTTCAAAATCAATCAGCCATACCTTAAAGGTTTTGATCTCGTTGCCTTCCCGTCCTTTTACATCTACGCCTTCGGTCAATAGTTTGTGGAAG
>JBDTKK010000277.1:0-4234 GCA_039935335.1 Chitinophagaceae bacterium | reverse complement strand
TGTTGAACGATTTGGAAAGACTCGGTAAGAAATACGGCGTGGTAACGGCCTGTGTTGGCGGCGGGCAGGGCATTGCGGGAATTTTGGAGAAATTGTAATTAATCCAGGCTTCAAAAATCTTTTGCGTTATCTGATGCCTTATTGAAAATGCGATTTGCTCTTTTAAGCTTACTGATTTTTCCTTTGCTTGGTTTCGCCAAAGGAATCCCCAAGCCGCATTTCTCTGGGATGTATTTGCAATGGGGCTACAACCGCGATATTTTTTCCAGAAGCGATTTGCATTTCAGCAACGGGAGTGCGTATGACTTTACCCTTCACAATACCCACGCCAATGACCAGCCCGACTTTTCCTCATTCTTAAGTTCACCAATCGACATTACCATCCCCCAAAATTCTTTCCGCATTGGGTTTTATCTCAATCGTAGAAACACCTGGGCTATTGAGCTCAATTTTGACCATGCTAAGTATGTTGTCAATGACGATCAAACTCTCCGAGTGACTGGTCAGATAGGCGGCCGTACTATCGATCAAGACACGGTCGTTCGCCTTGGTTTTATACATCTCGAACATACCAACGGTGCCAACTTTTACCACATCAATTATGTACACCAACACTACCTTATTGAAGGAAAGAAATACGGCAAACTCTCCTATCTGCTCAAAGGAGGAGCTGGCTTGGTCGTGCCGCGTAGCGATGTTCGAATCTTCGGTAAAAGGCTAGATAATGAATACCATGTAGCTGGTTACGTTATTTCCGCTGAGGCCGGAATGCGCTATTACCCGCTCCGCAATTTCTTTTTGGAGCTGAACGGCAAAACTGGTTTTGCCAATTACCTCAATGCGTTAAGTGTTGACGGCGGCAAAGTGCAACATCATTTTTGGTACGCTGAAGTGATTTTCCTCGCTGGCTACGACCTTAATTTGGGCCACAAGCGTCAGCGCTTAGCAGATGCTAAAATTGTGTATCCTGGCTTAGATTAAGGAATGATGGAGCTATTTTTGCCACTTCCTTTTTTATTCGTGCTTCGTCGCTTTTTACATATCGCTTGTTCGCTCTGGCTCGTGCTACTGCTCGTTTTCGGTGCTGCGCCCAAGGAATTCATACACGGTTTTGCGAATCACACAGATACCATTCATCATCATGATGGCCACGGCTCGACGGTAGAATCCATCCACCATCACTGCTCGTTTTTGGGCTTCCATCTGATGGCTTTTGAAGAGCCTTATTCCATTCCTTTCCTAGAAACTGTCGTTTTTTCAAGACCCTTTTCATTCTTTCAAACGCAGGAAGAGCGTGCCGGACAGCAGATTATTGCTTTGCGGGAAGGACGCGGGCCGCCGCGGGTTTAAGCTTTCTTGAGTTTAAGGGTGTAGGATGTAATCCGGTTTCAAGACATAGAATTTTGGGCGTGTACGCCAAAGGCGTACCGCGCTTTACGCTTCAATCTTCTTTCTTCGCCCAGCAATGTTCTCGCTTAATCAAGCCTTTTCGAAGGGCGACGAAAGAAGGATTTACGCTGCAATCGCTCACGCGGACGTTCTCTAAAACCCAAGCTCAGCTTACTTCCCAAAGCTGCTATTTAATGGAAGACTGTTCTTCAACCACACTTTCGGACGAAGACCTTGATTCACCTTTTCCACAAAAAAAACCAAAGAATCTATGCGTCTTACCGCGCTCATCATACTTCTCCTATTTTCCCTGCAAATCCACGCTGCGCCTGCCCTTCGCTCCTCTCTTAGCGGTAGCGTCACCGATACTGCGGGTGTTCCGCTCCCCGGCGCAGTTATAGAACTTCCTGAACTGCATACCGGTACCGTAGCCGATGTAGATGGGAAATACTCCATTCCCAACCTTCCTTCAGGCGATTTTCTCATCAGTGTAAAACTCCTAAGTTTTGAAACTCAAACAAGGAACATAAAGCTGAATGGTACTACCACAGCGGATTTCAAGCTTTCTACCGCTGTCTTAGAGCAACATGAAATAGTGGTGACAGGCACCAGCGCCGCCACCGAACAACGCCGCAGTCCCACTCCTATTCAAAGCATCAGCGCCGCCGCACTACACGAAAATGTCTCCAGCAATGTAATTGATGCCATCACCCGCATGCCGGGCGTACAGCAGCTTTCAACCGGGCCGGCCATTTCTAAACCCATCATCCGCGGCCTTGGCTACAACCGAATTATTACCCTCAATGATGGTATCCGCCAGGAAGGGCAACAATGGGGCGATGAACATGGTATCGAGATTGACGACTACAACGTGAGTAGAGTAGAAGTGCTGAAAGGCCCAGCATCGCTCACTTACGGCTCCGACGCGATTGCGGGTGTCATCAATATCTTGAGCGAAGAGCCTGCGCCGATTGGGAAAATTCAAGGGCTTCTTGCCACCGGATACCAAACTAATAATGGACAAGCCAGCCTACATGCTCGCCTCGCCGGAAACGAGAACGGCTTTTACTGGAGCGGTTATTACACCGGAAAGGCAGCTCACGATTACAAAGATCCTTACGATGGTTACGTCTTCGATACCCGCTTCCAAAACAACGATTATGGTGCGACGATAGGCATCAACAAACATTGGGGTTCCTCCAAACTTGCCTTCACTTCTTTCAATCAAAAACTCGGTATTGCCGAAGGCGTACGCGATAGTGCCACTGGAAATTTCTTGAAACCTGTTGCCATAAATGGTGTGGCCGAAGAAGTAGCGGTGGACGATGCGGACGGGAAATCTTATTCCCAAGCCCTTCCTCGCCAACAGATCAACCACCAAAAGCTGACCTTAATCAACAACTTCTATCTCCCCAACAATGCGCGGATAGGGCTTTCTCTAGGATTGCAACAAAATAATCGGCAGGAGTTTGGAGATGTCTTGCAGCCCACTGTACCGGGTTTAAATCTTCGACTTCGGACTTTCAACTATAGCGGATTTTATCGCTTCGCGGATATGAATGGCTGGCAAATTACTGCCGGCGCCAATGGCATGGTGCAGCAAAATACTAATCAAGGAATTGAGTTTTTAGTACCCGATTATAACCTGTTTGATATTGGTGGCTATGTGACGGCGAAGAAGGAAATAGGTAAATGGTCTTTGGCTGGCGGTGTCCGTGCAGATTATCGCAAACTCAATGTGGGCTCACTTTTTGTGGATTCGTTGGGTGCAAGAATTGGCAATCCGGAGGCTGGTAGCTTTACTCGATTCAAAGACTTTTCAAGAAGTTTTTCCAGCCCTTCGGGAAGTGTAGGCTTGTCCTATGCTTTGAGCAAAAAGACAACTTTCAAAGCCAATTTTTCTGCCGGTTATCGTGCTCCAAACATTGCAGAACTCGCTGCCAATGGTGTACACGAAGGCACCATCCGCTATGAATATGGGAACGTTGACCTAAAAGCTGAAAACAGCTATCAGGGCGACCTTGGCGCGGAATATACATCCGAGCATTTGGCCATCAATGCCGCAATTTTCTACAACCACATCTCTCATTTTGTCTATACCCAAAAGCTTGCGGGTATTTCCGGGTTGGATTCCATTCCCAAAGGAAATAATGCAGAAGGCTACCCAGCCTACCAATACAATCAAACCGATGCCAATCTTTTTGGCGGAGAATTGTATGTGGATCTCCACCCGCATCCGCTCGATTGGTTGCATTTCGAGAACACAATTTCCTACGTTCAGGGTCGCAATGGCAATGCCACAGATAGTGCCAAGTATCTTCCCAATATACCCGCAACCCGCTGGCTGATTGGGCTTCGCGCACAAGGCAAAAAACAAGGGAAATACATCGGCTCGGCCTATGCCAAAATTGAACTCGATAATTACTTCGCACAAAACGAGGTGTATAGCGCATACGGCACGGAGACAGCTTCTCCAGGATATTCCTTGCTGAATGCGAGCATAGGTTTTGATATTCTCAACAAGAAGAAATCCATCATGAGCATTACTTTGGCTGGTGAGAATTTGGCGAACATTGGCTACCAAAATCACCTTAGCCGCTTGCGCTATGCAGACGTGAATGAACTTACCGGACGTACGGGAATTTTTGGCGTTGGGCGAAATATTAGCCTTTCGCTTCGAGTGCCTTTAGACTTGAAGTGAAGCTTGCAAACTTCTGTGATAAAGTGAGGTGTGCTAATTTGTTAAAAAAATGGCAGTAATGCAAGGCATTGGGGTTATTTTTGCGCGTAAACGAGAATCGGAATGCAATGCCTGTTTTTGTTTTTTCAGACCACTCTATAACAT